>JBEGIR010000064.1 GCA_040224245.1 Puniceicoccaceae bacterium
ATGCACAAGGCATCCCGCCTTTCCAAGCTTGTTGTGCGTTCGATACGCCCTAGAAAAGACTCCAATTGCTGAGCAGATCCATGGGAAAGAGTCCAAATACCAGAATCGCGATGGACACCAATCCAAGGAACAGCAGATTGGTCATGGATGCAGACGCAAACACCTTGGGTTCCGGTTTCTCCTCATCGTCGAGCTGAACGACTTGCTCCCGCACATAGATTTCCCGTATCCATTTGAAATAATAATAGATCGAGACCGCAACGCTGACCGCCCCGATCCCGAGCAACACCAGCAGTCCACTCTGGAATGCAGCAACAAAGAGTGAGAACTTCGCCATGAAGCCCACCAATGGCGGAATGCCGGCCAGGGAACCGATACCGATGGTCAAAAGTGCCGCCAACACCGGACGCTGCTCACCCAACTGCGTGTAGTCATACACATCCTGATCCGCATCCTCGGGGATCGATAGGATCGACATCACACCAAAAACCACCAGGGAAGCCAGGAGATAGGCAAACAGATAGAAGAGGATGGATCCGCTCACCCAGCTCACCGAATCCGTATTGAGCATGACCAGAATGCCCATCATTAGAAAACCCGCGTGGGCAACTCCGGACATGCCCAGAAGGCGTTTCAGGTTTGTATAACCCAACGCCACAACATTCCCGTAAATCAACGTCACCGCAGTCACCAGCAAAAGGATCGGTGAGACAAATGCAGCAAGCGGAGCAAACGCACCCGTCGGTGAAAACAAAATCAGCAAAACCGCTACACCCGCTGCCTTTGAGCTGACCGAAAGAAAAGCGGTCGTCGGGGTCGGTGCACCCTGATACACATCCGGAATCCAGATTTGAAATGGTACTAATCCGATCTTGAACGCCACTGAAGCCAGCACTGCCAATGCCCCCATGCGGGCCACAGGATGAGCTGCGTTTTCTGCAAGAAAACTCTGCAAATTGCCAAAAGCGAGCGGATCTGCACTGCTACCCACCAGCATGGGATTTCCACCAATGCCATAGAGCAACGCAATGCCAAGCAGCAGAATTGCCGTATTCGTTCCACCCACCACCAGGTACTTGATGCCAGCCTCAAGTGAGAGCGGACTGTTGCGATCATAAGCCACCATCACATACAAGCCCACCGCGATCGTCTCGAGCGATACAAAGAGAATCACAAAGTGGTTACTGTGCACGAGCAGCATCATCGCTGCCGTAACGATACTGGAAAGGGCATAGAATTCCGTTCGCACGAGTTTGCGATCCCTCAGGTAGTTTCCCGCCAGCCAGAGAATTCCGATATTCGACAGTAGAAAAAAGACACGAAACCACTGGCTCAGCGGTGTGATCACGATCATGCCATTAAAAACGGACTTGGGTTCAATCTCCGTTGGACAGGTACCAGTGCCGCAGCACACAAATGTGAGCACTGCCAGGTTGAGCACAATTCCAATGCGGGGAACCCATCGGTTCAGCCTTGTGGGCAGCATCACATCCAGCAGCAGCAGAAACAATGCGATGCCACAGAGCGTGATTTCGGGAAGCAGCGTCAGCCACTCCTGAGTTGCGGCGATGCGTTGAAAAGTTGAGTAGTCCATGTCGGGCAATCGGTGAGTTTATTCGTTGGGGACCGGAGCAGCAGGTTGCAGGAGCGACTCCGCAGAACGAGCTTCAAGAGTCTGCTGCTGCGCTTCAGGGGCAACACGCAAAACATGAGTTTCCACTGCCCTCGCAATGGGATCACTTGCAAATGATGGGAAAAGTCCAAAAAACAACAACGCTGCCAACAACACAATCGCTGGCAAGCGCTCCATCCCGTTCAGATCACGGATGGGGTGTTCCTTCTTGATTGCTTTCAAGTTCTCCGATACTTCGCCAAAAGCAATGGCAGATACCGCACGAAGTCCATAAATTGCAGAAATCACGATGCCCAGCAGCGCGAGCACCATGAAGAGCGGATTCCAGTCCCACAGGCTGATGAAAATGGTCAGCTCACCCCAGAAATTGGCAAACCCGGGAAGTCCGATGCTCGCCATCGTTGCCGCCATTAGAAATCCGGCCAGAATCGGAGCATCCTTCCCCAGTCCTCCCATTTCATCCATGTAAAAAGTCCGGCAACGATTTTGTACTGCTACCGCCAGGTTAAACAGCAGCGCAGCGGACAACCCATGAGCAAACATCAGAAAAACAGCACCCCCAACACCGATTACAGACAGAGATGCAATTCCCAGGAAAATATAACCCATGTGCATGACCGATGCATAGGAAATCATCTGCTTGAAATCCTTCTGAGCCATCGTCACCAGACCGATCAGCACGATGTTGCCCACCGCAAGCACTGCGAGCAGATTTGACCACTCCAGGGCACCCTCCGCCAGAAGTGGCAACGCAACCTGGATGAGCACGTAAAGTCCAAACTTCTTCAGCACACCAGCATGAAGCATCGCTACCGAAGTGGGTGCTGCTCCATATCCACGAGGTGCCCAGCTGTGAAACGGGAAGAGTGATACCAGAATCCCCAGTCCCACCAACAACAGGGCAAAAAGACTGTTTTGTAGCGTCCCGCTCAGTCCCACAGTTGCAATGTGATCGGACAGCGTGATCAAATCGAATGAGCCAAGGTCATTGCCCGCATAGATTCCAATCAAACCCACCAGTGAAAGCATCGCTCCCAGGGTGAGGTAGATCGTCATTTCCATCGCAGCTGCACGGCGGTGGGTCCCCCCCCAGATGGCGATCATGATGAAGGTCGGGATCAGCGCGAATTCATGAAAAAAGTAGATGTAGAAAAGATCGTATGTGGAAAAAATTCCCATGAGTCCCGTCTGCATCATCAAGAGTAATGCCAGGTAGGTGCGCTTGCGGTCAGCCACCGACAACACTGCGGTGATTCCAGCTGCAAGCCCCACGATGCCCGAAAGCAACAGCAGGATGACGGAAACCCCATTAACGCCAAGTCTCAGAGCAATTCCCAAATTCGACAGTCCGGTATCCACTACTCCCAAAAACTGATACTCACCCGTTCCAGTTGCCAGGTAGGCCAGAAACACCTGGAGGGAAAGCACCGCAGGAACAATGAAACCTGCAAGCCCCAAACCCAACACAAACACGGTTGGCACTTTTTTCGGTAACACCGCAAGCAACAGTGCTGCCGTTGCCGGTGTGAGAATCGAAAGCAATAAAATCAATGACATGGTAAGAGACTTTCCCTTTGGTTCTAACGCATTCCGAAGACCACTGCCCCACACAGGATGAGGCCGACTGCAAACCAGTAAACGTAGTGGTGAACATTTCCCGTGGTCATGAATCGCAGGATCATGCCCAACAACCCAACTCCTCCGGCACTACCCCGCATCCCCAGACCGGAAATCAATACCAGATCGAGCAGAGAGATAAACTCTGCGACGGGTTGCTGGATGCGTCGCACATAAAAGTTGTAAACCTCGTCGAACCATAACTTGCCATCAAGGAAGCGATAAAGCGGGTTTGCATGTTTTTCGAGCATGTCTTCAGTGCTACCGGGTTTGTAGATCATCCATGCGAGAGAAATGCCCGCAAATGCCACTGCAATTGAGAGGATCGGCAGCCAGATCTTGAGGGCACCGTCGGGATGCGGAACCGACTCAAACAGCACCGAGTGCAGGGAATGGGGATACACCCACGACATCCATGCGAATACGGAAAAGAATGCCAGGATGACCAGTGGTAACAGCATGACCCATGAGTTTTCCTTGGCTTCGCCAACATGCTCGGAGCGGGGAACCCCGATAAATACCGTAACAAAAAGACGGGTCATGTAAAAAGCGGTAACCCCGGCCCCCAGCATCAGCAGATAAAAGATGGGAGTGTGGTGCTCCCAGGCAACAAAGAGGATGGCTTCCTTGCTGGCAAAACCAGACATAAAGGGCAACCCACACAATGCCCATACCCCAATGGCAAAGGTCACCGTCGTCACAGGCATGCGTCCCCATACTCCCCCCATGCGAAAAATGTCCTGTTCGTGATGGGCTGCGTGAATGATCGACCCCGCAGCGAGGAAGAGCAGTGCCTTGAAAAAGGCATGCGTTGTCAGGTGGAAAAGCGAGGCACCCACTCCGTAGGCATGACCGTGCGATGCCGCCAAGGTTCCAATGCCAAATGCCGCCACCATGTAACCGAGCTGCGACAAGGTGGAATAGGCAAGCACCTTCTTGATGTCTTTCTGCGTGATGGCACAAAAGCCCGCATAGACGGCCGTGATCGCACCCACCCAGCAAATGACATTCAGCGCCTCCGGCGTGAACAGAAAAACGACCCGGCACATCAGGAAAACTCCTGCGGCCACCATGGTTGCGGCGTGGATGAGTGCCGAAACAGGTGTGGGTCCCTCCATCGCATCAGGCAACCAGACGTGCAATGGCATCTGGGCGGATTTCCCGAGCACTCCGCAGAACAGCAGCAGTCCCATCGCTGTCAGCAATCCAGCCGGGTTCGCATGAGTCAGCTCCTGCAGTTCCGTCAAATCCACTGTGCCAAATGCCCACCAACACCAGATGATACCGATGAGAAAACCAAAATCCCCCACCCGATTCACGATAAAGGCCTTGTTGGCAGCATTGGCAGCCGAGGATTTGTGCTGGTAGTGGCCAATCAGTAGGTAGGAACTCAGTCCCACCAGTTCCCAAAACACAAACATCATCACCAGATTGCTCGAAAGCACGATGCCAGTCATTGAAAACATGAAGATGGAAAGCCCACCAAAAAATCGGCCTCGGCTGGGATCTCCCTTGCTGTATTCCACTGCAAACACATGGATGAGCAGACCGACAACTGTCACCACAAACAACAGAACCGCTGAAGTAGCGTTGAGAAGAAAGCCCATTTCAACGGTCAACGCTCCCATCGAAAACCAGCGAAAGGATGCTTCCAGGCCCTCAGCCGGAAGCATGGCCAGCAGATAAACCGCCTGCGCCGCACAAAAGGTGGCACTGAGCAGTGATACACCAACCGCCAGCTTTCCCTGGCGTCTCAAGAACAATGCGATGATGCCGGATGCCAGCAGTGGAAGCAGCAGCAGGCTGAAAATTTGAACAGTGGGTGACATGATTCTCTAAGCTGAAACGCTAGTTTTTGAGTTCGTTGAAACGACTGATCGTCAGGGTTCCCTTTCGGCGAAACAGTGCGACCATGATCGCCAGTCCAACGGCAACCTCTGCGGCGGCAACCGTGATACTGAAGAAGACGAAGATCACACCGTCCATGCCCATGTTGAAGCGGGAAAACGCCACAAACAGCAGATTTACGGCGTTGAGCATGAGTTCAAGACTCATGAGTACGATGAGCGCATTGGTTCGGAATAGAACGCCAAACAGCCCGATCGCAAACAGCAGGGCAGAAATGATAAGATAGTGAGTCAGTAACATGATGATCTCTCCCTTTTACGAATCCTGATTCGACGATGGTTTCGCTTCAAAACGGCTCCACAGGTCCTTGCTGATCACGATAACCCCAACCATGGCAATCAACAGCAACATGCCCATCACCTGTATGGGGAGCAGGTATTTGCCAAACAATACCGCACCATAGGCAATGGCTCTGCCACTGAATGCCAGAGGATCGGAGGCAGCCTCTGTCGGCATCTCCGGAGCGCTGACAGAAAATTCAGGTGAGAAGGACAGACCCACCAATCCCGCACCCACGAGCACGCAGGCAATCAGTGCCGCCACCAGATTTGGGATGCTGCGCTGTTTCTTCGACTCTTCCTGCACGTCAATCATCATGATGATGAACACAAAGAGCACCATGATGGCACCCGCGTAGACCAATACCTGCAGCGCCGCCAGGAAGTAAGATCCCAGCATGCCAAAAAGCCCCGCAGTGCCAATGAGAGAGAGGATCATGAACATCGCGGCATTCACTGCATTGCGCGATAGTGTCACAAGCAGTGCTGAAGTCACAGTGATCGCAGCGAGAAAATAAAAGAAGAAGGTTTCCATGGCAGAGTAGTTCTGGAGAAGACTTCAGGCAAAGCCTCAGGTATGAGCGCCTCCCTTGAGTTCGGCTTGTTTCTTTTTGTCCCATTTAAAGTGGGAATCTTCGCGCACGCCACCGATCTCGTAGAGTTTCTGTTTCTTGAACTTGAGTTCATCGCGACTCAGTCCGTTGAGACTGTAAACATCCTGCATGAAAATCGCCTCTTCAGGGCAGACTTCCTCACACATGCCGCAGTAGATGCAGCGCAACATGTCGATCTCAAACTCCTGGGGTGCCTTTTCCACATGGATGTTGTCGCTGTCCTCTGAAATCGAGCCTGGAATAATCTTGATCGCCTTGGGTGGACAAACGAATTCACAGAGCTGGCAGGAGACACACTTCTCTCTCCCGTTTGGGTCTTTCACGAGGGCGGGCTGACCGCGATAGTATTCCGGGATCGGGGGCTTCACCTCGGGATACTCCATCGTCACTTTTTTGCGGAAGAAGTTTTTCAGGGTGATGCCCAGGCCACTCACCACCTGGGGAAGATACATCTTCTCCGTGAGCGTCAGCGGCTTTCGTTCCATTACTTTAGATGTGACAGGCATAGGTCAAAATCAGGTTCAGGTTACAGGATCAGGCGATGCGGGGAGTCAGGAAAACCAGGAGCACCATGATCAAGACCAGATTGACAATGGCAGTCGGAAGCAGGATTTTCCAGCCCAGTGTCATGACCTGGTCGTAACGGAATCGCGGGAGCGTCCAGCGAATCCAGATGAAGAAGAAGATCAGTCCACAGGTTTTCAGGATGAACCAGAGCGTTGAAAGCACCGCACCCAGGATACCTGCAGGCCACGGATTTGGCAGGAGTGGCAAAAAGTTAAATCCACCCAGGAAAAGGGTAACAAACAAAGCAGACCCAAAAACAATGTGGGCATATTCTCCGATAAAAAACATGCCAAACTTGAAGGCACCATATTCGGTGTGAAAGCCTCCCACCAGATCGGTTTCCGACTCTGCCATGTCAAAGGGCAGTCGGTTGGTCTCGGCAAAAAGGGTGATCAAGTAGAGGATTGCCGTGAGCGGCTGCAGGTAGAACAGCCAGTGCTGCTCCTGAAACTGCACCACGCTGACAAGGCTTAGTGCGGCTCCCGATCCGGGCTGGTTCACCCACAGGAACACGGGAATGATCGCCAGCGCCATGGTCAACTCATACGAAATCATCTGTGCCGTCGCACGAACACCACCAAGGAAGGGATAGCGGCTGTTGGCTGCCCAACCGGCCAGAACTGTGCCATACACGCCGAGGGATGCCACCGCAAGGATCACCAGGATGCCGATGTCAACGTGGGCGAGGATCATGGCCTTCACCTCACCAGCAGCGTTTTCATAAACACCAAACGGAAGCACGACCACCGGAACCAGTGCCGGAATCAGTACAATCACCGGTGCAAGGTTGTAATAAAACTTCCGGACATGGCCGGGGATGGTTTCTTCCTTGAAGACAAACTTCACCGCATCGGCTACCAGCTGGAAGATTCCCAGGCGGGTCAGGAACCTGCCCAGCACCGGAATCGACCCCAGGATCGGAATCGTGGTGCGATTCGGTCCCAGACGTCCCTGAATGTAACCGCAGACTTTGCGCTCTGCCAATACCGACAAGCCCGCCATCGACATGATGACGCCGATGGCGCCAAATCCGCAGGCAGCTGTGATCAAATAATATGTCCAGTCCATGGCTTCAATCCTCAGGCGTTTGCCGGTTCAGGGTTCACCGCCTGGTAGTGCAGTGATTGCGTTTCACAGAATTTCAGGTGAGCGAATCGGGCAGCATCCATCAGCAATCCCTCATCGGGCAGGTTGCCAAAATGCACCTGTGCCAGTTCAGGAATCTTACTGCGAATGGATTCCCATACGGACTCCATGGAGGCACTGCTTCCCTCACAGCCGATCAATCCCGCAAGATGACAGAGTGTCGACAGGTCGGAAGCGACTCCTTTCGGACCCGGAATCGCCTGTGCAAACTTCTGAATGCGAAAATTCTGATTGATGAACGTTCCGCTCTTTTCAAACACAGTCAGTGAGGGGATGACCACCGTGGCGAGCTGGCTGGTTTCATTCTGCTCCGGACCGATGTAAATCACCTGGACTTGCTCCAGCAAGGAGCGATCCACTCCCGCAGCAATCAAATCCTCTCCCACTACCAACAGGGTTTCCACCGATTTGTGCTCAAGTGCCTCCTTTATCTTAGCGATGTGATCGTATGGAGTTTCCCGGATCAATCCGGTCACAATCGCACCCCGGGTGTTGGGGGTTCGATCATTGGAGATGAGAAATCCGTCTCCCTCTGCCACATGGGGAACCATCCACACCGGTGCCTCAAGTCGGTCTGCCATGTCCTTGAGAAGATGGTGCTCTTCCACCGTGCTGTGCCCACTGACGACCAGGGCAACGCGCTCACCGCGCAGCAGTGCGCCTGCATGTTCCAATGCCTGATCACGGGTAACTGGAGCACCGGCAACTGCGGCTTCAAACAGGCGAAATTCCGATTCAGCCCGGCGGTAAAGGCGACGACCGGAATCGGACATCCAAGTGTCGTTCACGTCATCATTCTGCCTCGGAGTGATGCGATAAATCTTGCCCTCGCGGGACCACACCTCGGTGTTCACTCCCACACTGCTCTCCGTGCAGATGCTCTTCACCGGCTTGAGAAACCACACCCGCATCTTGAAACGGAAATCGTTGTCTGTGAGTGCCCCCACCGGACAAAGGTCCACAACATTGAGGGAATAGTTATTGTCCAGTTCCCTGCCCGGATAACAGGTCAAGGTCGAATAACTTCCGCGATCCACAAATCCAAGGACCGAATCCTTGGTGATCTCCTGGCTGAACCGCACACAGCGCGAACAGAGGATGCAGCGCTCATCGTCCAATGTGATACGCGGTCCGATGCGCGAACGCTTGGGTTTGACGTTTTTCTCCTCAATGTAGCGGCTGTAGCCACGACCATAATCCGTCGAAAACTCCTGCAGGCGGCATTCACCCGCCTGGTCACAGATCGGACAATCAAGCGGATGGTTCAACAAGAGAAACTCCATCACACCATTGCGACACTCCTTGACCATCGGACTTTGGGTGCGGATGTGAAGTCCGGCAGAGGTTTTGGTCGAACAGGCAATCGCAGGTTTGGGCATCCACCCGATCTTAGGTTTGCCCTCCTCCAGGATCACCTCTCCCGAGTCGCGGTCGCGCATCGGCATACCCATTTCCACCAGACACATGCGGCAATTGCCCGCCACGCTCAGCTTGCTGTGATAGCAATAGTGGGGAATTTCCACTTTTGCGTACTTTTTGACCGCATCAATCAGATTCATGCCCACCGGAACATCGACATCCCGGCCATCCACATTGATCGTCACCAAATCGATTTTTACCTCTTCACTCATTGCTTCCTCATCTCCCGGATTTCGCGTGTGGCCCCATCCTCCCTCAGATCAGCGGATATCCCCCATAGGGTGCGCGTTTCACCTCTCCATTCGCCTGGCTTTGAGCCTTGGCGACAAACTCATCCTTGAATTTTGCAATAAAACTTTGAACTGGCCATGAAGCCGCCTCACCAAATGCACAAATGGTCCTTCCGGCGATCTGGTCAGCGATGGATTTCAGGAGATCAGCGTCCTCTTCCCGGGCACCTCCTGTGACCATGCGATGCGTCACCCGCTTGAGCCAGAGCGAACCCTCACGACAAGGAGTACACTGCCCACAGCTTTCATGCTGGTAAAACGCATTGATATTGGCCATGGCCTCCACCATATCCACAGTGTCATCCATCACAATCACTGCGCCCGATCCCGACATGGAGCCTGCGGCCATGGGACCGTCAAAATCGAGCGGAATATCCTCAATACCCCAGTCAAACTCCGTTCCATCCTTTAACGTCCCCTTGTAGCGTTCACCTGCACGGAGAACCTTGGATGAAGAACCCCCCGGAATAACAGCCTTGAGCTTGCGCCCGCCACGGATGCCTCCACAGACGTCATAAATCAGCTCTCCATACGTCAGTGCACCGCACTCAAATTCAAAATAGCCCGGACGTTCAACGTGACCTGAAACGGACCAGATTCGGGTGCCCGTGTTGTTCGGACGGCCAATCTTTGCATATTCCGCTCCTCCCATGTCCACGATGTGCTTGACGTTGCAAAGCGTCTCCACGTTGTTGACCAGCGTCGGGCACTGGTACAATCCCAGCACTGCCGGGAAAAACGGCGGCTTGATCCGGGGATTGGCCCGCTTGCCCTCAAGTGATTCAATCAAGCCGGTTTCCTCACCACAAATGTAGGCCCCTGCCCCACGGTGTACGACAATATCACAACTGTAACCGGTTCCGAGAATGTTTTCCCCTACAAATCCCTTCGCACGTGCCTCTTCGATGCATTTTTCGAG
Source organism: Puniceicoccaceae bacterium (assembly GCA_040224245.1). Classification (NCBI taxonomy): domain Bacteria; kingdom Pseudomonadati; phylum Verrucomicrobiota; class Opitutia; order Puniceicoccales; family Puniceicoccaceae; species Puniceicoccaceae bacterium. The sequence continues at coordinate 10,392 of JBEGIR010000064.1, forward strand.
CAAGCGCGCTCCCTCCTGCATCTCACCACGGATGTAGAGAAATGCCTGCGCCGCCTGGATAGCAAAGGCAGTGATCATCATGCCCTCAATCAGCTGGTGCGGGTCCTTGTGAATGATTTGCCGGTCTTTAAACGTGCCCGGCTCCGATTCATCCGCATTACAAATCAGATAGATGGGTTTTCCCGATTTGCGGTCCAAAAACTTCATTTTCATCCCCATTGGGAAACCGGCACCACCCCTGCCCCGCACACCGGACGCCATCACTTCGGAGCAGATGTCCTCGGGCTTCATGCCTACCGCCTTCTGGAGCATGTCGTAGCCACCATGCCGGAGGTAACATTCGATATCCGGAGTGTACCCCTCCTGATCGGCGTGTTTGAGTAAGATTCTTCGTTCTGCAACGGCCATGATGATCCGAAATACGGGTTAAGATTGCTTCGCGAGTGCTTTCAGTTGCTCCACGAATGTGTCCACCTTTTCGGGAGACACATTCTCATGCATGGTTTCATCCACCTGAACCACGGGGCCTGTCCCACAATTGGCAATGCATTCGACAAATTCGATGGTGAAATTGCCATCGGGAGAAGTTTCCCCTAACTTGCACTCCAGTTTTTCCTGCAACTGCTCACAAAGGGAATAGGCGCCGTTCAGCGCACAGGGAAGCGTACGGCAAACCTTCACGTGGATTTTCCCGATCGGTTTGCGTCGGAACATCGGGTAAAAGGTCAGCACTTCCAGTACGGCCATGGGTGGAATGTCGAGCTTCTGCGCGACCCATTCCATGGATGAGTCACAGATATATCCCCGTTCTTCCTGTATGATGTGCAGCAGTGGAAGCACCAGACTGCGTTTTTCCGGATAACGGGGAATCAGCCTTTCGATTCGTTCGAGAGTTTCGGCTTTTAAATCCATTGTGATTCGAAATTCGAGTATTGAGTTACCGGTCGCACTCGCCCATCACGAAGTCGAGACTCCCGAGAATGGTCGTGACATCGGTCAGCATGTGTCCCGGCAACAGCTCGGAGAGGATACTGAGGTTACAAAAACTGGGTCCACGGATTTTCAGACGATACGGAACCCCTCCACCGTGGGACACGACATAGAATCCAAGCGCACCCTTGGGATTCTCCGCTTCAAAATAGACTTCACCCTCTGGAACCTCCGGCCCCTGGGTCACCAGCATGAAATTCTGGATCAATTCCTCCATGCTCGTCAGTACTTTCGACTTGGGGGGAAGGTAGAGTTTCTTCGCATCCTCTGCATACCAGAGTCCTCCGGGCAGCTGCTCAATCGCCTGTTTTACAATGTGCGCACTCTGCTTGACCTCCTCCATGCGCACGAGAAAGCGGTCATAACAATCTCCCGTCGATCCCAAAGGCACCTCAAAATCGTACTTTTCGTATCCCGAATAGGGTTTGTCCCGGCGCAAATCCCAGTCAATTCCGCAGCCTCGCAAATTGGCTCCGGTTAAACCATAGTCGAGCGCCTTTTCTCTGGAAATCACCCCCACCCCCACACAGCGGTCGTAGAAAATACGGTTACGCGATAGCAAACCATCCACCTCATCGAGGGTTCGGCGAAACTCGTCAAGAAACTTGAGCACCTTATCCGTCCAGCCTTCAGGCAGATCCCGCGTCACGCCGCCAATACGCGTATAGCTGGTTGTGAATCGTGCACCCGTGAGTTCTTCAAACAGGTCAAAAAGTTTTTCGCGCTCGGTAAAGCAGTACATGAACGGCGTCCATGCTCCCGTGTCCATGGCAAACACTCCGATGCCCAGCAGGTGGGACGAAATGCGGGCAAGCTCAGCAGTGATCACGCGAATTGCTTCACAGCGCTCGGGCAACTGTATCCCGGCGAGTTTTTCCACTGCAATCGCATAGGCCATGTTATTGGCCAGGGGTGCCAGGTAGTCCAGTCGATCCGTGTAGGGAACAAACTGGTTATACGTCATATTTTCGGCGATTTTTTCATCTCCCCGGTGAAGATAACCCACCACAGGATCCACACGATGAATGGTATCGCCATCAAGGTCCATTACCAGACGAAGCACACCGTGAGTCGTCGGATGAGAAGGACCTACATTGATCGCCATTTTTTCGGAATGCAACGCATCGGCTCTCGCCTGCGCATCTCCGATCGAAATTTCTTTGGTTTCAGCCATGATTTGATCCAGTTCGTATCCTATTCTTGCTGGCCGCTCAATCTTTTGCGTGTTGCTCCGTCCAACTCTGGTCTTTGCCTCGCGGCTCCCGTGCACTCATCGGACCTGCCGAAGCAGCAACAAACGGTCCACCAGCCATCGGAGCAGGTTTGACGACCAGACCGGTGCGTTCCACCACATCCTCTTCCGGGTATTCCTCCTCAATTCCGGCAAGCGGAAACTCCTTTCGCAGCGGAAAATGCGGATATCCGTCCCACATGAGAATGCGCCGGAGATCCGGATGCCCCTTGTAGGTAATGCCAAACATGTCGTAGGTCTCACGCTCATGCCAATTTGCTGCAGAATAAATTGAGGTCACCGATGGAAGTGTCGGAGTTTCATCTCCCTCTGCATCGACACGCAACCGCAGATACTCCCGTGTCTCCATGTTGAGCACATGGTAGACTCCGCAAAACCGTGGAGAGCTGCCTGGACCATTGTCCACTGCGGTCAAATCGGCGAGCATTGCATAGCCTGCACTGTCCCGAAGGTAGGTCATCACCGCAACCAGGTCAGATGCCGGACAACGAAAACTGGGGCAGTCGATGGAAGCGATGGGAACGAGGAATTTGAATTTCTGGTTGAGATTCATATTTGCAGGATGGTGCGTCATTTTGGCGGTTTTGCCACGTCAGCGAGGACCGGTGGGAAGGTGCTCCGGATCGTGGCGTCCCTTTTTCATCTGAAACAGGGATTGCTCGTTCTTAATTTTTTCCTGCAGACGCATCATGCCATCCAACAAGGCCTCAGGTCGGGGTGGACAGCCGCTGATGTAGATATCAACCGGCAAAATGCGATCCACGCCCTGGAGCGTCGCGTAGGAACGATACATTCCCCCCGTTGACGCACAGGCTCCCATGGCTACCACCCATTTCGGTTCTGCCATCTGATCGTAAATGCGACGGACCGCCTGTGCCATCTTGTAGGTTACCGTTCCCGCCACAATCATGCAGTCGCTCTGCCGAGGGGAAAAACGCATGACCTCCATCCCAAATCGAGCGATGTCAAACTTTGACGCACCCACTCCCATCAACTCGATGGCACAACACGCCAGCCCCATGGGCATTGGCCAAACGGAATGTCGGCGAACCCAGTTAATCACCGCATCGGCCCGGGATACGATAACCTCTCCCTCAACCTTGCTGTTGTATGCAATTTCCTGCTTCTCAGCGATCATGATCAAACTCTTTCCTTTTCAGCCCTGAAAATATCACCTGATGTCCTCAGGCACGGACTCTGAGGCATCTTCGTTACTTCTCCCAATCAATAGCCCCCTTTTTGACTTCATAAACCAACCCTACCACAAGGATGGCCATGAAACAAAGCACCGGAGTCAAAATCGGAATGCCAACACTCAAAAAATCGCGATAGATCAACGTCCATGGGATCAGAAAAACGACTTCGATATCAAAAAGAATGAACAGCATCGCTGTCACATAGAATCGAATCGAAAACCTCGAACCCATTTCCTCCAGTGGCCGCATCCCACACTCGTATGCCGAATCCTTGATGCGATTCCCAACCACCTTTTGGCCAAACAGATGACTGATCACAATGATCGCCACCGCAGTACCCACCGCGAGGGAAATCTGGATCACAATCGGTATGTAAGAAGCGTCTCCCATGTCGACCTAGAATCAACCCCGCTTGCCATTACCTTCAAGCTTAAAATACAAATTCTTGAAGGTCAGGTGGATCGATTTCGCGCAGCCTGCAAAGGCGGCTCACACAGTGGTTCAGGGACAAGGTTCAATTTCTACTTTGAGTTCCTTGAAAAAACCAGACCTCGCAACGCCAAAATCCACGATCCATGCAGAATTACAGCCACTGCGTACCAGCGTCGGCTCGACTTCAACCTCACTCCAGGGAAAGCCAAACCCTTTGGCATGAAACACAAAGCGAAGGTTACCGGTATTGGGTGAGTCCAACACCTCGGGTCCACGCCAGCGGATCGAAGGTTCCGTGGACTCCACCTGCACCCGATCTCCACTTCCGTGCAAACGCAGTGCTTCAGGTTCCCTTTCGGTCAGTGCCGATGCCAGATCCAGTTCAATCACCCCCGCACGATCATAAGGGAAGGCAAGCCCTGCGGCAGTCAAACATCCTGCCGACAATACAAGCGTGGGAAACAGCAACCGTCCCTTGGAAACCAGTGGAAACTGTGTCTCAGCCTCACAGCCTTCCTCTCGTTCCCAGCGCACCCAGGGAAGAAAACTGTCCAACACCCACGCCAATCCTACGATCAATACTCCTGAGACCAGCACATCCGAAAGGTAGTGACCGCCCGATGCCATGCGAGCAACGCCAAGATAAGCCCCAAACCCAATGGTCACAACCCACCAGAGATGCGACATCCTGCGGTCATTGCGGCGACGACGATTCCAAAACGCAAATGCACAGAGGGAAACTCCGATGGAACAATGCCCGCAGGGAAAGGATTTCCCCCAGTGATCCGCCCGCACATACGCGGCCTGGAATGCCTCAGTTCCATTAAAGGTAACCGTGTCCCTCGGACGGGGACGACCCCAGTGATCTTTGAGAACCGCATTGACCAGCACCCCCGGCCCAAGTCCCAGCAGTAGCAAACAGAACAGGCTGATGGAACGCCATTTGCGAAATCGGTGACTCCAGTATCCGGCTGCAAATATCGCAATCGTTCCCAGTCCCCAGATGCCCGTGAATATCGGAATGCCATGATAGGCAAGCTTCACCCACCACTGGTCCGCCATCGGCCAGTTTCCAGTCGGCCCCTGCACAAAAAAAAGTGCCGCTACCGATTCGTCCAGTGTGCCATCTGCGAAGAGCAAGTAGATCCACCAGAGGATAACAACAAATGCAACACCCTGGAGGCTCAAGCGAAACGCGCGACTGTACAACAAGCCCAACATGAATCGCACGAATTCTTAAGGTATCTCTTCCCGCAATTGCGACTTTTTTGTTGCCTCAAACTATAGTTTTCGATCCGGTTGAAGTCTTGATTTTACCAAATGGAAGTGCCTTCTCATGCGTTCTGACAGAATCGTAATCACAGGAATCGGACTCACCTCTCCCATCGGAAATTCGCTGATGGAAATGCGGGAAAATTTGCTCGCTGGAAAAACGAACATCCAGGAGATCGACTTGCGCCACATGGGAATGACTCCTGCCGGAGTTTGCGAATTTGATGAACGCAAATACCTTACAAGGCGACATTTGCGAGTATGCACACGCGTCGGAAGCATTGCGGTGTTCTGCGCAAGGGAAGCGGTTGCTGATGCCGGTATCGAGCTGGACCACCTGCCAAAGGAGCGTACCGGAATTTATTTGGGAATCACCGAACACGGCAACGTTGAAACCGAAAATGAAGTCCACAACATCTCCCAGTTTGACTACGATGTAAAATTTTGGACACACCACCACAACCCACGCACGGTGGCAAACAACCCCGCAGGAGAGGTGTCGATCCACATGGGCATCACGGGACCTCACTACACGATCGGAGCAGCCTGCGCGGCAGGAAATGCGGGAATCATCCAAGGCTTGCAGATGCTTCGCCTGGGTGAGGTGGATCTGGCGATTGCCGGTGGTGTCAGCGAGAGCATTCGTTCTTTTGGCATCTTTGCTGGATTCAAGAGTCAGGGAGCACTGGCACATCACTCCGACCCCAACCGAGCCAGTCGCCCCTTTGACAAATCCCGCAACGGCATCGTGGTCTCGGAAGGAGGCTGCATTTACATTCTCGAGCGCCTTGAAAGTGCCTTGTCCCGAGGTGCGCGCATCTACGGGGAAATCGCAGGATATTCGATCAATTCCGACGCAAAAGACCATGTCCTGCCCGATTCCGATGGGCAAATCCGCTGCATGCGACTCGCGCTGGCATCGGCCGGTATGCAACCTCACGACATCGACATTCTCAATACCCACGCAACCTCCACTCCGCAAGGTGACATTCAGGAAGCCGGGGCAGTGCGAACAGTCTTTGAGTCCTCCGACCGGACCTGCGTCAACAACACCAAAAGCTTCATCGGGCATGCCATGGGTGCTGCTGGAGCACTTGAACTGGCTGGCAACATTCCCGCTTTCGACGATGGCATCGTGCACCCAACGATCAATGTGGAAGATCTTGACCCCGAATGCGAATTGCCCAACCTTGTGATAAACCAGCCTTTGCAAACCTCGGGTATCCGGACAATTTTTAACAACTCGTTCGGGATGTTGGGGATCAATTCATCTTTGATCTTGAAAAAATTCGAAGCTGGTTCATAAAAGCCCCTTTTTGCAACACAGACCTTTCATAACCTAATGACTGCAGACGAAGTAAAGAAAATCATCTTGGAAATCATCGCGGAGATCGCACCCGACGAAGATCTCAGTGACGTGAAGCCGGACGTACGGCTGCGGGATCAGCTCGATCTCGACTCCATGGATTTTCTCGATATTGTCATGGAGTTGCGCAAGCAACACGGGATTGAAGTTCCCGAATCCGACTACCAAAAGTTAGCCTCTCTGGATAGCTGTGCGGATTACCTTGGACCCAAGTTCAAGGAAACAGCAGCCTGAGGCTGTCTCCACCTGATCGACCGCACCCGCTCACGCTCTCTTGGCAAAGCTCAACGGAAATCATTACGACGTCGTCGTTATCGGAGCGGGCATGTCAGGCCTGGCCGCCAGCATACGGCTCGCGATGTTTGACAATCGGGTGCTGCTGCTCGAGCGTCACAATGCCCCCGGTGGACTCAACAGTTACTACCGCCTTGGAGGCTATGCGTTTGATGTGGGACTGCACGCCCTGACCAATTGGGTACCACCGGGAACGCGAGGGACTCCCCTTGGCAAAATCTTTCGCCAACTTCGCATTTCACGCGATACTTTTGACCTGTGCGAACAGACTCGCTCCGCCATCCGCTTTCCATCGCTGACCCTGGAGTTTTCAAACGATTTTGAACTGTTTCGCTCTCAGGTCGCATTACACTTTCCCCGCGAAATCGATGCATTTGACCGATTCACGCAATTCGTGAGATCCTACCACGCCGTCAATCTGGCTCCCGACTCAAGTTCTGCCCGTGAACAGATTCGCCAATACATCGCAAATCCTGACCTGATCGAAATGCTGATGTGCCCCCTGCTTTATTATGGTAGTGCACGGGAGAACGACATGGATTTCGGGCAATTTGTCGTGCTTTTCCAAGCCATCTTTCTCGAGGGATTCTGCAGACCCTACGAAGGTGTACGACCGATCTTGCGCACACTGCTCCGCCGGGCAAAGGAAGTCGGAGTCGAACGGCACATGAGTCTTGGTGTCAAGGAACTCGAGAGTGATGGCCAGCGGGTGCGCTCCATCCTTCTCGACAATGGAGAGGTCGTCACCGCCAATCACATTGTATCGACGATTGGCTCCAATGAAACTGAGTGCATCTGCTCCGATGCAACAACCTCCATATCAGCCGATGCACCCACCGTCGGCAGGCTTTCCTTCTCCGAGGTGATCGCGATTCTGGATATCAATCCACGCGAACTCGGGTTTGAGCACACCATTGTATTTTTTAACACGGACCCTGTCATGCACTACGAGCGTCCTGGGGGTCTGCTCGATGAGCGAAGCGGGGTCATCTGCGTACCCAACAACTACGATTTTGGGGAGAGGGAACTGCCTGATGGAGTGCTGAGAGTCACCGCACAGGCCAACTATCCCCTGTGGACCGCGCTCGACGAAGCATCCTACCAGGAACAGAAAAATGTAACCACTGAGCGACTTCTTCAAATTGCCGCACAGGTCACACCGAAAGTTCAGCCAGATCTGCTTCGACAGCACATCCGCTTCACAGATTGCTTCACCCCACGCACGATCACGCGCTTCACAGGCCATTTTTCAGGAGCAGTCTACGGTGCTCCAGTGAAGGTAAAGGACGGGCAAACCCGCCTGAAGAACCTCTATCTCTGTGGAACGGATCAGGGATTTCTGGGCATTGTCGGATCCATGCTCAGTGGAATCTCCATTGTGAACTATCACATTTTAAAAGGATCCTGATTTAGAAAATTTTCCCTCCCCTCAGCGCTGTTCCGCCCGAGCACGTTCATATTCCTCCAGGGCACGCGGCATCAATGCCTGCAGACGCTCAATTCGAGTCTCGTGCGCAGGATGAGTCGAGAGGAACTCCGGCACGGATCCCCCACCGAGGTCTCGCATGCGAGTCCAGAAGCTCACTGCAGCTCGCGGATCGTATCCGGCACGCGCCATGTAAAGCAACCCGATCTCGTCAGATTCATTCTCATGCAAACGACTGTATGGTAACGTGGCACCCAAAGTCGTGCCTACCCCATAGGCCAGAAGAATGGCCTGTTGAGTGGATTCAGATTCTTCCCTTACAGCATATCCAAGTGCTAAACCTCCTGTCGTAAACAGCATTGCCTGAGACATGCGTTCGTTTCCGTGGCGGGCCGACACATGAGCCACTTCATGCCCGATGATCGCTGCGAGTTCATCATCACTCTTCGCCACACGAAGGATACCGGTATAAACACCCACCTTGCCACCTGGCATCGCAAAGGCATTGATCACTGCATCATCGTCAAATACGACAAATTCCCACTGATCTGCAGGCGGAAGGTTTCCGGTACTTGCTGCAGCCGCAAGGATGCGCCGCCCCACCCTTTGAACCCGCTCGTTAGGACCGCGGTCAGTTGAGACTCTGGCCTCTTTGCGCATTTCAGCAAATGCCATCGCTGCCTGCTCGGAAAGCATCGATTCCGGCATGAAATTCATCGTCGTACGTCCGGTCTCAGGAACCGTGTAGCATCCCGACAGCAACAGAGCGGACAAGCCCGCAGCCAGTGTGATAAGCTTGGAGTGATTCATGGCATTCAAAAGGTTCACCTCCAAAACATGCGGCGAAGCTGAAAAACTTCAATCGCATTCAAGCAACTCCAAACACTTGAAATGGGCTTGCAGTTCACCACACACCAAAAGTCACTCACAACACTGCAGTTTGCCCATTTCCTCCATTTTGCATTTCCCTCATCATTTGTCTTGAAATAGCCAGGTATCCATACTCGATTGCAGGCGTCGAAACTTGGTTCACTGAGTTTCCCCTTCCACACGGTCCGTACCGAATCTTAACCCATTCATGACTGATTCTCTGCCAAAGTCTTACGTATTGGATACCAACGTTTTGCTGCATGATCCCGACTCACTGCACAAGTTTCAGGAACACACGGTGGTTCTACCCAGTGAAGTGTTGGTGGAAATGGACCGAAAAAAGACGGCGGAAGGTCAGCTCGGCGCGAATGCAAGACGGGTTCACCGCATGCTGCGGGATCTTTTCGACTCGCGGGATCCCAAGGAATGCGCAAAGGGGAATTCGGTGCTCGAAGCACCTCTGCCAAACGGAGGACGCATCCGCTTTGTCATTACGGCAGACAACGAATTTTCGGAGCAGGAAAACCAACACCTTGATGCCGCGCTGATGGACCGTAAGCAACCGGACCACCGCATCCTCGCTTCAGCCTACCACCTTGCACAAATCAGCAGCAATCCCGTCGTACTGGTCACCAAGGACGCAAACATGGCGCTAAAGGCGAAGTTGCTGAGCCTCAGTGTAGAAGACTATCGCAATGATCGCATTTCAACCGTTGAGAAAGAGGGATATCGGGAGGTGTTGCTCGATGCCGATGCATTTGAGGCACTCTCCAACTACGAATGGGATCATCCCGAAGCCAATGGCATCGAACTCGAACTCCCGGCTGATGCCTACATCAATGAATACTTCCTCATCCGCTGCAGTGATCCCTGTTACCAGGGCATTGTTGAACCCGTTCGCCATCTCGGTGACGGACTGGTCGATTTTCTCCCCCTTTACCGACAGCACTTGCGGCAGGACGTCAACCGCATGGACCGGAACGGCCTGCAAATGCCCTACGGGATACGCGTGATCCCCCGAAATGTTGAACAGTGGATTCACCTCGATGCACTGATGGACCCTGCGATAAGCCTGGTCACCTGCAAAGGCAAAGCCGGAACCGGAAAAACCTTCCTTGCGATGGCGGCGGCTCTGCATGAAGTGCTTTCCGAGCACAGCCACTACCAGCGTCTGCTGGTCGCACGTCCCGTCGTGGAAATGGGCCGCGGCATCGGATACCTGCCTGGCAGCAAGGAAGAAAAGATGGCACCTTACATGCAACCTTACTTTGACAATCTTGAGGTGCTCTTCCCCGCTCGAAAAAAGGATGCAAAAAAGCCTCATGCCAACGGAAACGGAACCCCTCCGCTAAAGGCGTGGGAACGCTTTCAGCAACAGGGTATCCTTGAAATTGAAGCCCTCACCTACATTCGCGGACGCTCAATACCCAATTGCCTGATTGTCGTCGATGAGGCCCAAAACCTCACTCCTCATGAGGTCAAGACGGTCATCACTCGCCTCGCCCAGGGATCGAAGCTGATCCTGCTGGGAGATCCCCAACAGATTGACAATCCATTTCTGGACGCTCGAACCAACGGACTGGTGTACGCCAGAGATCGGTTGCGCGGACATCCCATTGTCGCGCACACGAAGTTGGTCGAAGGCGTTCGCTCAGAGCTTGCAGAACTCGGTGCAAATCTGCTCTGAGTGGAAAGCGTCTATCCTTCAGATCTTATTTCTCCATTAGGCTCACCCACCTCAACATCCGTGGGTGGCTGTTCATGCTTTCCCTCGTCACTCTCGATCTCTTCACCGGAAAAATAGCGTAGATATTTGCGTTTGGCCAAACGCCAGGCCACCACAACAAATGCGGTCAACGGGATTGCGAGCACCATGCCCAGCAAGCCATCCAGTGCGACCCCCCAGAAAAAGATCGCGATGATGATGGTCAGGGGATGCAGTCCCGTTTGCTTGCCCATGATTTTTGGGGTCAGCACATAACCCTCGAGCATCTGGGTCAGGATAAAGACCAAAAGCGTCAGCGAAGCGAGCAGCCATCCTCCATCCGGTTGAAAATAGGCAATCGGCAGCACAGTCCCCAAACCAATGATGGTCCCCAGATAGGGAATGATGTTGAGTGCACCGATCAACAATCCGAGTCCGATGCCAAAATTCACACCGACTGCGGAAAATCCGATGGCCAGCAGGATACCAATGATCAAACCAATCAGGATTTGCCCCCGGAAAAACGCCTCGAGGCTGCCAACAAATTCACGGATAAGAAACAGGATGTCCTTCCGCCATTCCGACCTGAGAAAACTGAGCTGGGATTCGAGATCTTGTCCGAGATCCCGATCCGAACTCAAAAAAAAGAACAAATACACTGGAATGATCGCCAGGCCAGTACCAATCGCCAGAACCTGCCCTACCTTGGCAAAAACATCCTGCGCAGCAGAGGGAACTGCCGTCAACGACGTCTGAATCTGATCCAAAATCAAGGTCTTGCTCTGCTCAAAATAGGACTCCCCTAACAAGCCGACCATGTATTCCTGTATCATCGGAAATGTATTCGTGAGGGCTTCCTGAAGGTTGGCCCCAATTTCCGGTAAACGCTGCACAAACTTCCCAGTCTGATCAAAGAGTAGGGGCAGTCCCCAACCCAGTATCAAACCGATTACCATCAGCGTAAGCAGGTAAATGACAATGATCGCAGGAATGCGACCCATGCGCAACGGACCCTGTAACCAACTGACCACTGGTCTGAGTATCATGGCAATGATGCCCGCAACCGCCAATGGCCACAACACACTGGCAAAGGTCGCCACAAACAGTTTCAGCAGCAGAAATACGCCAAAGAAAAACCCCAGAATGATCACACTTGCCACGAGGGCAACCGCCGAGGTTAGCAAATTTTGCTGATAGGGTTTCAGGCTCTGAATGAAGGAACTCATGCGATCCGTCTGTGTGGAGATCAGGAAAACTCTGAACGCAGCGTTCCTTTTCCGTCCGTCGCTTTTACCGTCCTGGCGAGATCCCTGCCCACATCCTGAAATCCAGGAGCTTGGGTCGCTGTCGTTACTTCACCACGAGCCTGTAATTCACGATGGATGGCTTCCAGATTCGCGTTGTAGCGTTTGGTAAACAGTGCCTTCTGCAGCAATTCCCCCGAACGGTCGCGAAACGCAACTCCATGACAGAAAAATCCGGGTTCAACCGTCACATCAACCCCTTCTCCGCTCAGCTGTATTTGCTTGTTGCTGCGGAACCACCGGGATTTGACAAAATAAGTCGCCCCTCCGGAATGCACAAGAAATCCACGGGTCTTTTTCTTAAATCCACGTGCCTTTTTCCCCAGAAATGCCTTCAGGACTACCGTTGCATCCGGCAATTCACGCTGCACCGATGCCGGGAGACGAGTCGAGTTTACCGTCATGCGTCGCAGGCGCAGCATTGCTTCACCGATCCACCCAAAAATGGGATCTGCAAGCACGCAGCGCATGAAAACAACACGCCGGTAGGTCCAGGAAAAGACCATCAGTGAAATCAGAAAAATCAGCAGATTGAGCAGGGTCGCCAGCCACGGACTGATGAGATAAACCGCCACCAGAATTCCAGTAAAGGCTTTGTTGAAGGCCTCAAAAAAGGCATCCACAGTGGGAATCGGGGAAATGAGAATCATCACTTCGCAGAAAAACTTCACCGAATTGATCACAAAAATATTGATGGCGGAAAACACCATGATGAGCGTTGAATAACTCATCGAAATCAAGCCGGCACTGTAAACCATCGCCACTTCCGCTGTAGCGGGTTCGTCCATGCTGACCCGGGACAACACCTGCACAGCCAGTGCCGCAATGATGCCGGAATACGCCTCAACCTGATCGACAGCCTGCGCAAATGGCTTGGATACCTTGGTCAGCTTGGGTGCCGCTGTGAGCAGCGTCAGTACCAACAGACCGACAAACACAGTGCTGTTGTTGAGCGGGCTGCTCGTGCTCATCATGAAATTGTTTCCCACACTCTCCGGAAGCAGTCCGGCCTCTGACATCAGCGATGCTCCCGAAAGACAGGTCAGGGCAAAAAATGGAGACAGTGCGATCGGCGCGAGCGCTCCAAGCACATCTTCCACAGGCAGAGCGCCCACCAATGCCTGCGCCCGTCGCTGATCATCGGTCAGGTCAAGCCCCATGATTTGTGCCACCTCGACCGAATCGGTCGATGCAGCCGCATCCCCTATCGCATGCGCGTGGTTGTGGGTCGATGTCATCGACGTATATAGCATGACCCCAGCCATCAACAAGGCAGCAAGGAGTGTCGGGAGAGAAGGATTGATTTTCATAGCGTATGAGACTTGCAGCTAGTGCCCCACTATTCATTGAAAATGAAAATTTTTCAATGCCTCAGCCCGAATTCATCATGTTCACTGCCACACACGTCTGAGCTGCACCCATTTCTCCAATTCTCCCGCAGAGTCAGGCCTCATTGAATGAAACAGTAATCCGTAAGAATCCGGTTGAAATACAACTGCTTTTCTCAATGCTAACCCTTGCATGGAGGAAGCGCTCGACAAATCATTGGAAGCCACCCTGATCGAATCGGTCAAACAGGGAGACCAGCGAGCCTTCAACCGACTGGTAACCCACTATTACAATCGCGTTTTTCGCACCGCCTTTGGTGTCACTCGAAATGAAGAAAACGCGCGTGAAGTGACTCAGCAAACCTGGATCAAGGTTTGGAACAAAATTAAAACGTTCAAAGGAGAATCTGCCTTTTCCACCTGGCTCTACCGGATCACCACTTTCACTGCTCTGGATTTCCTGCGCGCCAACAAAAAACACCAGCGTCTGGATTCCATCGAAGCCAGCCAGGAAAACGAAGGAATAAAAAGCATACAGCTCACGTCTGACCATGCAGATGATCAACCGCGTACAGCCCTCAGAAAAAAGGAAATCATGGAGGGGTTTCAACGAGCACTCGAAGACCTCGGCGAAGCCCACCGCACCGCGCTGGTGCTTCGCGAGATTGAAGGATTGTCTTACGAGGAGATTGCAGATATCATGCAATGCAAGATCGGCACTGTAATGTCCCGCATTTTTAACGCACGAAGAGCGATACAAACTCAAATGGAGGATTTCAGATGAAAACATTCACGTTCCTAATCACCATGCTGCTGACAGCTGTTGCAGTCGAAGCTGTGCCACCCGGTGGCACCGTCGGCGTCCGCGGCACACTGATCCTCGCCAGCAACGAAGGGCAGGGATTCGATCCAAGCCTTCAGCCCTACGAACGCCAGCTGCGTCGCCTCAATTTCAGCTCCTACCGCGCGATTGGCAAAGGAGCGACACAAGTCAAGGTGCCCGGGGAGAATGTGATCCGTCTGGGTGGCGATTTTGCGGTCGAGGTTCGAGTGCAACCCGGCCCGGGGAATCGAATCCCGGTACAAATTCGCTGGCTCGATGACAAGAAGACTCTGATTCACACCAGTGGTACACTTCCTCTCGTCCTCGGCGGCCCACGTCACGGGGGTGGCACGCTGATCCTCGTTCTCGATGGACGCTAATTTTTTTTGCATGCCCTCTGAATAAAGCAATAAGAGCAACCGTCACATGATGCATTCCAAGAAATTGTAAACAACATCAACCAAGGATGACATCATGTGGAAGCACACTACCATCGCACTTATCGCACTGACAGCCCTCGCTGCAAGTGCTCATGCCCGCCCTTCCCACCCTCATGATGTGGCAAAAGCGGCCATTGGAGGCATCATCACTGGAGCGATTCTCTCCGAACTGATTGACGATGGCAACGTCAGCGTCCATCTCGCCGGACATCGCGGGAACAGCTGGCACCGCTACGATTCCGACTTTCGCGATTATGACCGTCACTACCGCAATGATCGATATGGTCGTTACGACCATCACAGCCGAACAGGAAACTACGTTTGGGAGAACCGCAAGGTATGGATCCCCGGTCACTGGGACTACACTCGTGACCGCTGGGGCAATAAAATCAAAATCTGGGTCAAGGGCCACTACGAAACCCGTCGGGTGAAAGTATGGGTCCGAGACTCCTACTCCAGGCACCATCGCCCCGATCCATATTGCCGATGAATTCAACTCCTGCAGCGATATGCAATGCTTCAACAGAGAGAGTGCTTCGGGACTCTCTCTGTTCCCGTGTTCGGAATCTTCACACCACCACTGATTTTCAAACCCTTTGTTCCCATGAAACCGTCTGACCTCCTGAATCGCTTCCACGATCAAGCTCTTTCGGAAGAAGAAATCATGCGCCTTGAAGCCATGATCGATCAAGACTCCGAACTGGCTGAGGCATTGGCGTCCCTGCAGTTCCACACCGAACTCCATCGCGAGAGCATGCCGGATCCGAAGGATGCAGACTTCATCCAAGCAGAGTGGAATGCAATCCAGTCCCAACTGCCTTCCCGTCGCATAGAGGAGAATACGGCCAGTGCGCAGAAGGACCGGACATCAGATGCAGGGCGCAGCTTGATTCCCTTTCTCTCAATTCCCTGGTTGAGCGGCACGTTGGCCGCAGCAGCCGCTCTTGCCGTTGCCGTTACGGGAATTTGGATGTGGAGCAACTCCTCTGCCGACTCCCTTGCGCCGTCACAGGGTCAGATCGATTTTGTTCAGACCGATATCGACGGTGCCAGCTCAATGATCTTCATGGACGAACAGTCCGGTTGGACCTTTGTCTGGATCGATGAACCTTTAAACGCTTCGGAAGCAGCTGGTTGAGAACCAGTTTCTCTCAGGTGGCGGCCTTCCGCTGCTCTTCATCCTGCGACCAGCGTGCGAGGTGGCTTTCAATGTGTTCCACAATTCTGGCCTGCTGAGCGTTTCCATTGCCTTCAATTTCCATGGGCGTTCCAAAAGCAAAGCGGACCTCCCGTTCAGGGTGCACAGCACCAAAATCCTTGAGAATGCGACCGTTCGACCAAGCATCAGTTTTCAACGCAAGCGGGACCACTGGCACTCCCGCTTTTTTTGCGATTTTCACACCGATGGAATTGAAGTGCTGTGCATCGAACTTAGTCATGCGCGTTGTTTGAGGAAAAACCACAATGGATACTCCAGCTGCGAGACGATCCAGACTCCCCTGTATCATGGTTTTGAGATCCTCCCTCGGATTTTCCCTGCCAACCACAATTGGATCCCGTGACAACATCACATGCTTGAACACCGGGTATTCCACCAGCCCTTTCTTGACCACGAAGGTCATCGCACGGCGGGGAGCAATCAGGTAAGGCAAGACAAACGTCTCCAGCGTACTCATGTGGTTTCCAACAATCAGACAGGGACCCTTGACCGCCTGCACCGCATTGAGGTTCTCAATCGTCACACGCACACCTACCCTCTCCAACCCTCTGAGGATGTCGTGCGAACTCTGGCACCATGCCACGTCGTCGTACCGCCCCCGCTTCGCCAAACTGGCTGCCGTGAAAACCACCCTCGCAGCCCGGGCATAAAACGAGATCGAGGGAAAGGTACGGTGAAACCACGCTGCCCGCTCTGACGGGCTTTCATAACAATCGGGCAATTCTGGAAGATCGAGCTGTAGACGCATCATGGTTTGAAACAAAAGGTATTGGGAGTCGCTCGCATTCTTCCGGAAAATCCATCAACTTCACATGGCGAGTACCCTTGTCCTCCAATCGGTAACAAAGTCCCGAAATTGTCAATTCTGTTAACAGCTGAGGTGCGTCTCAACTGGCCACCCATGCCAACATCGGGTTTGCATTGCTACTCGGGATGACTCATGCTCTCGATCCATGAATTTCTGTATTTTACCCGCCGGCGCATGGGGAACTGCCATGGCCATTCACCTCAACCGCCTGGGACATCAGGTCTCCCTGCTGCCGCGCACTCCCGAAGAGGCTCTCGACATGAGTACTCATCGGGAAAACCGCCAGTTTTTCCCGGGATTCCAGCTGGATCGCTCGATTCAAATTGGTATGGAATACAAACCCGCTTTGATGGAGGCCGATGTGCTCATCATCGCCTGCCCGGCAAAGTTCCTTCGCTCGGTATGTCAGGAACTCAAGGATGCCCTTCACCCGGACAACGCACGGCAAATTAAACTGGTCGTTGCACTGTGCAAGGGTCTCGATCCGTCCACACGGGAACTTCCGCTCAACGCAGTGCACGATGAACTGCCCGACATCCCCTGTGGCCTGCTTTCAGGTCCGACCTTCGCTTCGCAGGTTGCATTGGGGCAGCCCACTGCCCTCGTCTTCGCAAGTCGATCCAAGGATCCCTTTGTGCTGAATTTCCAGGAAGCCATCAGCGGCACCAATGTCCGGGTCTATACTTCCGATGATGTGGACGGAGTTGGGCTGGGAGGCTGCCTCAAGAATGTCTATGCCGTCGGAGCCGGGATATGCGATGGCCTCGGATTCAAGGACAATACCAAAGCTGCACTGCTCACACGCTCACTTGCAGAAATGGTGCGCATCGGAAATGCACTCGGAGGCAAGATGGAGACCTTTTTTGGGCTTTCCGGCTTTGGAGATCTTATCTTAACCTGCAATGGTCAGGAGAGCCGCAATCGAACCTTTGGGGAACTCTTTGCAAAAGGTGAAAGCATTCAAAGCCTTATCGAAACCAAGGGCATGACTGTCGAAGGATACTGGACCGCCAAAAGCTTCTATGAAATCTGTCGGGATCGTCAGATTGATGCGCCCATTTTGGAACAAATCTACCGCATCCTCTATGAAGGACAAAACGTGCACGAGGCCCTCATTTCCCTGATGAACAGGGATCTAAAACACGAGCGTTTCTAGAAAAAACAAAGCCACCCCACAAACGGGGTGGCTTTGCACATCAAGGGATTACGTGAATCCCGGAAATCAATACAGCCAGAAGCTGAAGTAGAGATACATGCCCAATACAAGGCCAAGTACCACAATCGTGAGAATCACGTCAAACTTGTCCCAGCTTGCACGCACCTCAGCCTTATCCTCTGCAGAGAGTGTCGCATAGGTGATGCCTTGCAGCTGCGCATCGTCCATGCGCTCAGTCATCAGCGACAATCCGATCACCAGAACAAAGGAGATCACCAGCAAGACTCCCGAGTAATACAGCCAGTTGAATTCTGCAATGTAGATCAGCAGGGAGCTGTCGATGGAACCATTTGCAACAAACGCTTCAACAGTGAGCTTTGCCAGTCCCAGAACCACCCCGATGATGAGTCCCCAGAATGAACCCGTGCTGTTGCAGCGACGCCAGAACAGCCCCAGCAGGAATACAGCCGCAATCGGAGGTGCAATGTAGCTCTGCACACTCTGCAGGTAGCGGTAGAGTCCTCCACCGGCCATGTTGTGCATGATGGGAATCCAGATGATTCCGAGTATGACAACAATCGCAGTCGCAACGCGTCCGACAAAGACGAGATGCCGTTCGGGCATGCCCGGCTTCAGCTTTTCATAGATATCAACCGTAAAGAGGGTTGCACAAGAATTGAAGAGCGAAGCAAGCGAACTCATCAGCGCCGACAACAGTCCTGCTACCACAATTCCACGAAGTCCAACAGGGAGCAGATTGGCTACCATCGTCGCGAAGACCTGGTCACCATCAATTCCACCTTCCGCCTTTGCGGGAATGACCATCAATCCTTTCTGATGCAATGCCCAACCGATCAAGCCCGGAACAAGGAAGATCATCACTGGCCACACTTTCAACAGTCCTCCAAAAAGTGCGCCTCGACGTGCATCCTTCAAGCTCTTTGCAGCCAGCGTTCGTTGAATGATGTATTGGTCAGTACACCAGTACCAAATACCGATCACAGGGGATGCGATCAGGATGCCAAGCCAGGGGAAGTCCGGATCTGACAACGGGCGCCACAGCGCAAAATTTTCTGCGTTTGCAGCACAAGTTGCCTGCAATTCACCCCAACCCCCAAGTTGACCCAAGCCAATGGTTGTGATGAAAACGGATCCCAACAACAGCACCACCGTCTGAGCCACTTCGGTGTAGAGCACGGCGCGCAGCCCTCCAAAAATCGTATAGATCCCGGTCAGCACCACCGTTGTGAACGCACCAACCCAGAACGCATTGTCCGGAGAGCCAAAGGTATCTGGAAGTAGGGTTTTGAAGACGAGCGCTCCTGCGTAAATGGTCACCGATACCTTGGTGAACACATAAGCGATCAGACTGACGATCGAGAGAACCCAACGCGTTCTTGCGTCAAACCGGCGCTCCAGAAACTCGGGCATCGTGAACACACCAGATTTGTAATAAAATGGAACAAACACCCAGCCCAAAATGATCATGACCCAGGCGTGAAGCTCCCAGTGGGCCATTGCCATACCACTGGTTGCACCGTTTCCGGCCAGACCCACAATGTGTTCCGAGCCGATGTTGGAAGCGAAGACAGACGCACCGACTACCCACCAGGCTGCATGTCGCCCAGCCAGAAAATAGTCAGCCGTTGTCTGTTGTTTTTGGGAAGACCAATAGACGATCGCAACGAGTCCAAGGAAATAGACTCCAACGACAATCCAATCGATTGTAGTAATGGTACTCATAGAATTAGGATTCAGTGTGGGACGGTGCGATGGAAAATCCTCCCATCGCAGGGGTTCAGGTTTAGGGTTTCAATTCAGGCCATAAGCCAGGGAAATGAATAGGATTAAACGTTAAATGAAAAGCTACCCGCAAGCCTCCCATTTTCCTGAGTATGGACCTCAGCGGGAAGACTTGCGCTCCTGGGTTTCAGATCATCAGCGCGTGGAAAAACGATGCACGGTTTGGGTTTGGTAGGTCTCCCCCGGATGCAGAATGATTGAGGGAAATTCAGACTGATTGGGTGAATCGGGAAAATGCTGGGTTTCCAGACAGAATCCAGTGCGATGCTCGTAGGGAACTCCGCCCTTTCCAACATTGGAACCATCGAGGAAATTGCCACTGTAAAACTGCACTCCGGGTTCTTCGGTATAGATTTTCATCACCCGACCCGATTCCGGCTCCACAACTTTTGCAGCCAGTGTCAGACCTTGCTCTGCTGAATTGAGCACCCAGTTGTGGTCGTATCCCAATCCAAATTCCAATTGCTCATTGGAATCATTAATGCGTTCTCCGATAGTTGTGAGTTCGCGAAAATCAAAGGGCGTTCCTTCTACGGGTGCCAACTCACCTGTCGGAATCAGTCCTGCGTTGACCGGGGTGTAGTGGTCCGCATTCAGCATCAGTTTGTGCGAGAGAATGTCTCCCTTTCCGGCACCCGCCAAATTGAAATAGGAATGGTTCGTCAGGTTGACCGGGGTGGATTGGTCAGTCGTAGCCCGATACTCACACACAAAGGCATTGTCATTGGTGAGGGTGTAGACCACTTCCACCTGCAGATTTCCCGGGTAGCCCTCTTCGCCATCCACACTCAGGTAATGGAGCGTCAAACTCGCAACTCCACCATCGAGCGAGGGTTTCGCATCCCAAACGACCTTGTCAAATCCCTTCACACCTCCGTGCAGGTGCGCGGGTATGCCGCCGGGTTCATCGTTGGTCGCGAGTTGGTAGTCCGTTCCATTGAGCGTGAATTTTCCGTGTGCAATGCGGTTTCCAACCCGACCGATGAGCGCACCAAAGTAAGGATTTGAAGCCACATAGGCCTCCAGATTGTCATAACCCAGCACAATGTCATCGAGCTTTCCCTCACTGTCAGGGACCCAGAGCTGTGTAACAATGCCGCCATAGGTGATCACCTCCATTTTCAAACCATTGGTATTGGTGAGCAGATAGGCGGTAACGGATTTGCCATCCACTTCACCGAAGGGGCGCATGGAAATGGTTGCATCACCCCCTGCACAACAGGAAGGCATGGGTTTCGAGGTGTCCGCTGCGGACACGGATGCCGCGAGCAATACTGATGCAAGCAACGATGTCGTTTTGAGTAATTTCATAACAGAATAGGGTTAATTTGGGATGTTGATGATCGGTTCAGGGGAACGCTAAGTTGTAGCCTCACAGAAAGCAGTCACATTTTTCAGCTCTGTCCATAATAGGCGCCTTCCCCATGTTTGCGAAAAAAGTGTTTTTTCAGGAGATAGGATGGAACCTGAGGGGCATCTGGGCGGATCAAGGTGGTTTTCCATGCCATCTCGGCGATCACTTCCAACGCAACCGCAGTTTCCACGGCCTTTTCCCCGCTCGGACCCCAGGTGAATGGTCCATGGTTGCGCACGAGTACCGCCGGACACTCCATCGGATCTCTCCCTTCAAATGCCTCGATGATGACTTTTGCGGTGTCCCACTCATACTCGCCCTTGACTTCGACTTCGGTCATGTCACGCGTGACCGGAACCGGCCCCAGAAAATAGTCGCAGTGTGTTGTGCCAAAACAGGGAATTTCCCGACCTGCCTGGGCAAAGGATACCGCATTCCGGGAGTGAGTGTGAACCACCGACCGAACCCCTGCTCCACCAAACGCCTGGTAAAGGCGCCGGTGAGTCGGTGTATCTGACGATGGACGCAGTTTTCCTTCCACAATCTTGCCTTCCAGATCGAGAATCACCATATCCGCCGGACGGAGTGCGTCATAGGAGACACCGCTCGGTTTGATTGCAAACACCCCCGAATCGGGATCATAAACACTCACATTGCCAAATGTCAGATCAACCAACCCAGTTTGCGGGAGTCGTAGATTCGCATGGGTACAAGCTTCTCGAATTGCTTCAAATCGCATGATCGCTACAGGTTTTGATTAACGCCTGAGGGTATGAAAGGCCTCATTCCACTGCAATGTTTGTTTGAAGCTGCGCAGTTCAGTGTTTTCATCGATCACAACCAGCTCGACTCCAGCCATTTCGGCAAAATCCGCCATATTCTCCACCGAAGCACTGTAGCTGAACGCGGTGTGATGCGCACCTCCTGCAAGGATCCAGGCAGCAACTCCAGTCTTGAGATTCGGTTTTACATCCCACAGAACGCGCGCAACTGGCAACTTGGGGAGCGCTTTCTCAGGACGGACCGCATCCAGTTTTGCCACCAGCAAGCGGAAGCGATTGCCCATGTCCACGAGTGAAACATTGATCGCCGGACCCGATTTCCCATTAAACACAAGGCGAACCGGATCTTCCTTCCCTCCGATGCCGAGCGGGTGGATTTCACAGCTGGGCTTGGCATCCGCAATACTCGGACAAATCTCCAGCATGTGCGATCCGAGGCATCGCGGTGCTGCCGGATCAAAGTGATAGGTGTAGTCCTCCATGAAACTGGTGCCTTGATCCCGTCCAAGATTCATGACTTTCATCACCCTGAGCAGCGCAGCATGCTTCCAGTCGCCCTCGGCTCCAAAACCATAGCCGTCAGCCATGAGGCGTTGCGATGCAATTCCCGGCAGTTGTTTCAGTCCGTGCAGGTCTTCAAAAGTATCGGTATATGCACCGTATCCACCCTGTTTGAGAAACTCGCGCAAACCCAGCTCGATGCGCGCTGCATCCTTGAGGGATACATGACGTTCTCCGCCTTTACCCAGAGCTGGAGCCAGTGTGTAAGCACTCGCATATTCCGCCACCAGATCCGTCACATCCGACTCCGAAACCGCATTGACTACCGCAACGAGGTCTCCAATACCATGGGTGTTCACCGACATTCCAAAAACGGATTCGGCCTCAACCTTGTCTCCACAGGTTACCGCGACGTAGCGCATGTTGTCACCAAAGCGCACCACCTTGAGTCGCTGCATTTCGTTCCATGCGGCAAGCACCCGCATCCACTCCGCAAGATCCGCACGAACATCTGCATTTTCCCAGTGTCCCACGATCACCTTGCGATCAATGCGCATGCGAGAGCAGATGTGACCAAACTCCCGCCCACCATGCGCCGATTGGTTGAGATTCATGAAATCCATGTCGATTTCGTCCCATGGAATATCGCGGTTGAATTGCGTGTGCAGGTGGCAAAATGGTTTCTTCAGCTGATTCAAACCGCGAATCCACATCTTGGCGGGAGAAAATGTGTGCATCCAGAAGATGACTCCTCCGCAGGAGGGATCGTTGTTAGCCTGAAGACAGATCGACAGAATTTCGTCGGGCGTGGTCGCCACTTGCTTGAAGCTGACGTTCGCCGGGATAACCGAATCCGCCTGGAGGGCATCTGCGATCACCTGCGAATTTGCAGCCACTTGCTTAAGGGCTGCCTCGCCATAGAGGTGCTGACTTCCGGTCACGAACCAGACATCAAGGTCTTGATAAATTTTCTTCATATACAGGGTTATTTTGGGAAATAGATCGGTCTTAGGTCTTAACGGGATCCCTCATGACTTTCGTTGACGCTCCTTGATATCGAGCAAATCCTTCATCAGATTCCCGAGATCGGGTTGTGCCACACCGCCGAAGGCATCGTGCAGTTTTTGATATAGGTGGAACAGCTCCGTATAAACGGAATGGTTGTCGGCATCAGGCTTATAGATCGTGCCCTTAACGCCCGTCATGAGCGCCTTTGCTGTCTCAAAATCCTCATGGCCTCCCTCAGACTTCCCGGCCAGCACTGCAGCGGATATCGCCGCACCCAGCGCGCAGGTCTGCGCTGAGCGGGAAACACACATTTCACAGCCCGTAACATCAGCGTAGATCTGCATGAGCATCGCATCTTTCTCGGCAATGCCACCGCAACAGACAATGCGCTCCACCTTCACTCCATGAGCAACAATGTGCTCGAGTATCGTACGGGCACCAAAAGCAGTTGCTTCCACCAGTGCACGGTAAATTTCCGCACGTGTGGTGTGCAGGGTTTGCCCGAGAATCAGACCGGTCAGACGCTGATCCACAAGGATGGTTCGATTACCATTGTTCCAATCCAGCGCAAGTAAGCCGCTCTCTCCCGGTTTTTGCGATTCCACTTCGGCGCGCAGTTCCTTGTGAAGGCTGCCCTCACCCTGCAGTACCCGTTCGACGTACCATTTGAACAGATCGCCGACCGCCGACTGCCCGGCCTCAACACCATAATACCCCGGAAGGATGGAACCTTTCACAATGCCGCAAATGCCGGAAATATCCGGCACCTTCTCACTTGCCGAAATCACCGAACAATCGCAGGTGGAAGTACCAATCGCCTTCACCAAGACACCATCGGTTACGCCGCTGCCAATGGCACCATAGTGAACATCAAACTCTCCTATGGCGATCACGATTCCCTCCCGAAGTCCCAGCCGATGGGCCCACTCGGCGCACAGATTGCCCGCCTTTTCGGATGCATCATAGGCACGCTCATAGAGGCGATCCCGTAGATCCGCCAGCTTTGGATCGAGCATGGCCAAAAATTCCTTGTCCGGCAGACCGCCCCACTCATCCGAATAAAACGCCTTGTGCCCCGCTGCGCAGACACCACGCCGAATCTCCAGCGGATTCGTGACTCCTGCCAATACCGATGGCACCCAGTCGCAGAGTTCCACCCAGCTGTAGGCAGCGTCGAAGACTGCAGGGTCAACGCTCAGGCAATGCCAGATTTTGCTCCACCACCACTCCGAAGAGTAGGTATTACCGACCTTCGCCATGAATTGAGGACGGTGTGCTCGTCCCAACTCTGTAATGGTTGCTGCTTCCCGATAACTGGTGTGATCCTTCCAGAGCCAGCACTGCGCATTCAGATTTCCCTGAAAATCGGGCAGAGTAGCAAGTGCTGTGTTTGAGGCGTTGACTGGAATCGGACTTGATCCGGTCGTGTCCACCCCAATTCCGATGATGTCCATCGGATCAAAGGAAGGATGTGCCTGCTGCGCCTGCCGGATGGCATCCATCACCGTGTGTTCCAGACCGTCAAGATAGTCCTGCGGACTCTGGCGCGCGACATTTGCGTCCTTTGCATCTCCCATCACCCCTTGATCTCCGCTCGGATAAGGAAACACCGACGTTGCCAGTTCGCTGCCATCCGCACAGCTCACAATCAGTGCCCGCACAGAGTTGGTTCCATAGTCAAGTCCCAGGGTATATTTCATCCCCTTGGAATGCCGGAAAAGTTGACAAACCAAAACCTTGCGACAGCTTTACAGTAAAGTCATGGAACGTCGTGCATCAATGAAGGATATTGCCCAGCGGGCAGGAGTCTCGAAAACCGCAGTTTCTCTTGCGCTTCGCAACGATCCTCAGGTGTCGGAATCACTGCGCAACCGCATCCAGAAGATCGCAAGTGAGCTGGGTTATGTGCGCAATCCAAAGATCGGCGAACTCATGTCGCAGATGCGCAGCTCCAGCACACGCAATCAACATGGCACACTCGCCCTGATCAACGGAAATCAGGACCCCAAGGCGCACATCCAGCATCCCACGATCCCGACCTACTACGAGGGTTGCAAACGTCGGGCTGAGGCACTCGGTTACGCCACCGACAAGTTCTGGCTCTATGAACCCAACATGTCCTCCCAGCGCTGGGTATCGATTCTCAAGTCCCGGGGCATATCGGGCATCGTGATCATTGGCATGATGCGACAAAACCGTATTCCAGAGTTCTTCAAACCCGTCATTGAACAATTTCCCACGACCGTCACCGGAGTGCGCACCCGAAAACCTGCGCTCTCCTTCTCCTGCGCGGACCATCACATGCTTACGCTCCAGGCCTTTGAACGTGCCATCGCCTGCGGTTATCAACGACCAGGACTGGTCATGGAAGCCACCATCGACAACCTCGTCGAACACCGCTTCACTTCAGCATTTCGCACGGGTCAGCAAAAGTACATTCCTGCCGAAGAACACATTCCGATCTTCAATCGATTCGATGAGGCCAAGACCGATCCGCAAATCTTCTTTGAGTGGTTTGAATCCGCACGTCCCGATGTCATTCTCACCCTCTTTCATACCGTTGAGCGTTGGCTAAAGGAGTCTGGCGTTTCCATTCCCAACGAAGTA
The DNA here is from genome assembly GCA_040224245.1 of Puniceicoccaceae bacterium. Taxonomy (NCBI): domain Bacteria; kingdom Pseudomonadati; phylum Verrucomicrobiota; class Opitutia; order Puniceicoccales; family Puniceicoccaceae; species Puniceicoccaceae bacterium. Next base: position 36,328 of record JBEGIR010000064.1, read on the forward strand.
GGACTCATACAGCTCGAACACCGCAAGCAGCACCCAGACTGGGCGGGCATGGATCAGCACAATGACATCTGCGGCGAAGCCGCAGTGGACATGGTCATCAACCTGATCTACAATGGAGAAAAGGGCTTTCCGGAATACCCACGGGCAACCCTCATCGGCTCCACCTGGGTGAACGGAACAACAGTCAAAAGCATCCCTTCCGACCTGCTCCCAGCTCCGTTGATTTGAAGCGACAATTCCCGCAGCGTGAGTGTTAGATGTTACCCGCTCGCCTTACTGCGCCAACGCCGCATCGGAAGCAAGCCACCGAGCAGCATGATTGCGACCTGTGAGGCGCAGAACAGGACCAGCCAGAAGAACGCTGCGCTCATGAATCCATAGGAGTGCAAGCCAACTCCCAACATATTTGTTCCAAACCAGGACCAGCTGGTGACCACGTTTCCAAAGATTGTCAGGTTCATGAATCCAGGTGTGCGAACAATGCCGCCACGCTTGGCATGCAGAACAAGCGCAATCCAGATCACGATCATCAGCGCTCCATTTTCTTTGGGATCCCACCCCCAGAAACGCCCCCAGGACTGATCCGCCCAAATACCTCCCAGCACGGTCCCCACAAAGCTGAAAAACAGGGAAAAACAGAGAATGCCGTACACCATGCGCACCAGAGAGCGGCTGGTCGCCTCGTCCAGTCGGGTCGTGCAAATGCCCAGCACAAAATACAGAATCGCTAAAAACCCGGCAAGATAGGTTGCCGAATAGCCAAGCGAGATCGTGATCACGTGAGTTGCCAGCCAGAAGTTGGAATCCAGCACTGCGCGCATCATCTCCATCGTGTCACCACTGGCCATCAGGTGATTCGCCACAATCAACGTCATCAACCCAATGATCGCCGAAACCGCTGATCCGAGTCCGTTCCTGTAAATTCGTTCCAGTATGACTCCGAGTGCTACCGCTCCCCAACCCACAAAAATGGCAGACGAATACAGATTGGTCACCGGAGGACGCCCCTGGATCATCATGCGCGCAAGCAGCCCTCCCGTGTGAACAAGAAAGGCGAGCAATACGATCCAAAATACCCACTTGAGCAATCGCTCGTCCAAGGTAAGCCAGGCCACCAGAACACCGATAAATACCCACACATAAAGTGCCATCGCAATGCCAAAGGGCTGAAGGTGATTTACCACCAGCTCGGCGTGAACCTTGTCACTGGGCAAACCACCCCCCAATGAGGCATAGTGTGTTTCAATTTCTTGCAGAGTCGCATTGAACACTTCAACATTCCCCGCTGCATACGCATCCGACAATTTCGCAAAATCGAGCGTCAACTCAGGGATTCGCCCCAGCTGCATTGCGTGCATCAGCGACTCACTCAAGTTCAACCAGCCCGAAGCAGTTCCATCCGTTGGAACAAACTTGACCGCACGGGTATCCGACAGACTCGAATAAGTCCGCAAATAGCTCGAAACCTTCGCCAGCGCGGGCTCATCGGGGTCGGCCTTCGAATCCTCGCCCACGACCTTGGCCGCATCTTTCAATGCCTGCATAAAGGCACCATATTCGGCCTGAACACTATCCTTGAGTAACGGCACCCGGTAAGTGAACGCCAGGCGCTGATAAATGATCAGGTTGTTGAACAACTTCAACATCTCACGTTGGCCTGCATTCTGCAGGGATTGCTCCTGCGGAATGGTTTGCACCAGTTCCTGCAACTTGCGCGCATGGGGAACAATCTCTGCGTAACTGTAATGCTTCTGGTTTGCATTGCTTGTACCAATCAGCTCTTTGACGTCCTCATGGTGAATCAGAAATACCGGATAGCTGGCCGCGCTCTCTGGTTGAAGGGTCAACCGCATCATCCACTCTGTAGCTGGAATGCGATCACCTGAGGGACTCAGTGCAGTCTGCTTCCCGCGAAACAGCAGCAAGGTGGTGCGGGCCACACTGTCGATGGGTTTGAAGCGCCCACCCTCCAGAACCGGCAGTGCCGCAAAGCGATCTACATCAAAATCAGATTCATTTCGGTCCGGCAACACCGCCAGGAGCAATATGGCAACAGCAACTGCTGCAAAAATAATGGGGACAGCTTTTTTCATTTGCGCATCCTTCCTGCAAATTTAACGAGGGTCCAACCAAACTGGTAGAGCAAGCCAAGGGACATGATCACACAGGAGATGTAGGGGATCAACCATCCCGGATTGCGCACGACCTGCAACATCGATGACGTGTCTTCGTTTGCAAACGAAGCCTGGTAAAAGGTATATCCACCATATCGCAGCGGGTGATTCATGTAAATCAGGGTGTCGCGTGTTTCCCCTGTTTCATGATTGTCGACGTGAACCAAACTCGAGAAGTTCTTCGGAATCTCGGTTCCGGGATACCGGTCGTGAGAAAATTCGATCAAGTGAACCGAAAAGGGAAAATAACGGCGCTCAAATCGCATCGAAAGGTCAAAGCGATGCCCATCCACCTCGAAGCGCTGGGCTGGAAGATTTTCATCAAAAACATTGGACACCAGCCAGGTTCCCAGACTGCTTCCCCGATGTAGAATTTCAACCACCGCCGTGGTAACGTTGCGCTGATTGTGCGCATAGGTTGGTGGAGCTTCCAAAACTCCAAGACGCATGCGGCTGGCAACGCCCTGACTCGTCTGCATCAAACCCGTACTCTGATTCGGTTGCAGCTGCATGATCCTCGCATTCACATAGAATCGCTGGATTCGAATAGAAAGCGGCAATTCGGGATGCTGAAATATCGCTCCGGTCTTCAGAAGGTCGTCCGGGATGGACCACACCCTGTCAACATCAGGATCGGATTGATCCACCAGTGCGATCTCATTGTTGAAGAAACTTTCCGCATAGTTTTTCTGGCTACCCTCATCAATCCACATCTGGAAATCTTCCTGTGCCAGATCCGTGAGCAACTGGCCGACCAACAGCAAGCCCAGGCCACCGTGAATCAGCACAATTCCAATATTTCGCAGCCTAGGGCGGAAGTAACGAAAATGCGCACAGGCAAGATTTGCCATGAACAACGGCCCCAGCAGATATCCTCCTGGCATGGGCAATACCAACCAGCGCAGCACTTGGCTGCCAGGCCACTCGAGCGGGTATTGCCAAAAGGCGATCACCGCCTGGAAATAGCGACGCTGCGTCTCGTAAATCCCAAAATGCACTTGGTCAAGTGTTCCGAAAAACACCAGAATCAGCGAAAAGCCCAGGAGATAGACGGTTAAGCGCAGGGACGAAAGAACCGCATAAAGTTGGCGAAAGAAGAGTTTCATGAATCCGATGAACCGGGTTGAATGGAACGCAGAAAATCCCGGAAACGGGCAGATTCGGATTCAACCGTCTGCTGCACTCCGGTTACTTTGAAGAACCAGGAAAACCCGTTGAGTTCAAGGATTGCGACTTCAGTCGCCATGGGTGGGTTGGCAGTGTTTGCCATGCGGAAAACACTGAATTCGAAGGCATCGTTCGCTACACGCTCTTCATCAGCCCTCGCTTCAGCTTCCGAAGCATAGGGAGCAAGCCCCAACTGCGAGCGCCATCGATTCACGTTTGAGAACAGCCCGCCCACATCACCCGGAAAACGAGTCACGGCAAAATCCCATTGAGAACGATCCGATCCCTCCAGCACAAAACTGGCAATGCGTACACTTGACGTCGGTCCCTCGACCCAGCCTTCTGGCACTGACCACTGCAACTCGGTTTGATTGCGCGGTGCCTGAAAACCCGGCAAACTTCCCATCGCCGAACTGGAGGCACTGCCATCCGAAATAGGTGGATGCCCAGCAGGCAACCCGTCCTGCGACGCTTCTTCCGCCACCTTCTCCTTGGGCACTTCAAAATAGCTTGTTTCTGCTTTTTTACAGGCTGAAAACAGGCTGAACAAAGCCAAGAACAACAGGTAGGGAACAAACTTCAGGATCATGTCAGTTCAGAAATATCGTTGTGGACAGAGGCAGATTCAACGCCTGAGTCGAAAAGGGGAAACAGATGTTATCCCACTGCAGAACGAAGTCACTCCAGTAGGGATTTCACCAGTATGCACGAAAATACAGATTGCATCAAGCCGATGCGGAAAGCTGCTGCGAATGGTGTTGTTTGACCGCCTGATAAAAAGACTCAAAGTGCGGGATTGCATCATTGGGTCCAGGTCCAGCTTCTGGATGGTACTGCACCGAAAACGCAGGAAATTCCTTATGACGCAGACCAGCAACGGTGTTGTCATTCATGTTGACTTCCGTAATGAGTGCATCACACCCGTCAAAATCCTCCCGTCGCGACGCAAACCCATGATTTTGGGCCGTGATCATGACTTTACCGGTTTCAATGTTTTGAACGGGCTGGTTGCCTCCACGATGACCAAACTTGAGCTTAAAGGTCTTCACTCCAAGTGCCAGCGACAGAATCTGATGCCCGAGACAGATCCCGAAAATCGGGTATTTGCCCACAAGCTTGCGCACGGTCTCCTGCGCATATGTCAACGGTTCCGGATCACCCGGTCCGTTTGACAGAAAAATTCCGCTTGGCTTAATCGCCTCAATCTGCTCCGCCGATGCCGTTGCGGGAAACACCGTAATGTGAAACCCATGCCGCGCCAGATTGCGGAATATCGACCGCTTGGCCCCAAAATCGATGGCGGCAATGCGCATCAGCTGACGCCCTTCACGGCGGTCGAGATGATCGTCCAAGTGCGTTCCAGGCACAAGAAAGGGATTGTTTTCCTCAGCATCCAGATCCCACTCATATTTGGCCTGAGTGGTGACTTCCTTCACAAAATCCATACCAACAACGCCTTCCCATTCCCGGGCGCGCCGAATGGCTTCTTCATCCGAAATATCCTCGGTCGAGATGCAGGCTTTCATGGCACCTGCAACACGCAGTTTTTTGGTAATCGCACGGGTATCGACTCCAGTAATACCGGGAACATCGTGATCCTTAAGATAGAGATCAAGCGATTGCTCACTGCGCCAGTTACTGGTGACCGGACTGAGTTCGCGCACCACAAACCCCCGGACCTTGGGTCCGTCCGATTCCACATCAGAAGCATTGACGCCGTAGTTTCCGATCTGCGAAGCCGTCATCGTGACGATCTGTCCGTAGTAGGACGGGTCGGTCAAAATTTCCTGGTAGCCGGTCATGCTGGTGTTAAAAACCGCTTCTCCAACGACCGTTTTGCAGGCTCCAAATCCCTCTCCGCGAAAGACGGAACCATCTTCAAGTGCAAGTATTCCGGGCAGTGTTTGAGTATCCATAAATGTCAAATTCGTCAGGCTCGCCACAAACTAACAAGCACTCCCCACCCGTCAAGCGATAAGCCCCAAATGCCTGGAAAAGCAGGCAGATCCACCGCTTACCGGGCAGATCGACTCTCATCTGTCGGTGCGATGACCACCCGCAGCTGATTAACAATCCGTTTTCCGGCAGCTGCATCAATCGAGTAGTAGCAATCCCGACAGTGCTTTGATTTCCTGACGATGCCCGCCTGACGCAGCACCCGCAAATGATGGGAAATCGTCGGTTGTGGGATCTGAAGGCGCTCTGAGAGCGTTTTCACATTGGAACGGGAGGCACAATCCTCGTCATACGGAAGCGCATCCAGAATGCGCAAGCGCACGGCATCCCCGATCGCCCACAACTGCACCGCCAACTGTTCCGAGTCGTTCATTGAGAAATTTATTAATTTAAAAATTTGAATATATCGAAGAATCTGTCAAATTGAAAGTCTTAAACGTTGATCATGTATCCAAACGATTCACGAACGAACTGGTTCCACGGACAAGGCCTGTGGGAAGAGGTCCCTTCAAAGGACTGGAATAACTGGGTGTGGCAATTGAAGAACCGAATCACCACACTCGAACAGCTGGAAACCTACCTCGATCTGACCGATGAAGAGCGTCGCGGTTGCCTGTTCGCACGCAACAAGCTCGCCCTCGCCATCACACCCTACTTCTTCAACCTGATTGATCGCAGCGATCCTCACTGTCCCATTCGCCGTCAGGTCATCCCGCGCGAGGGTGAGATGTTTGTCAATCAGGATGAACTGCTCGATCCCGTCGGCGAGGAAAACACGATGCCCGTGAAGGGACTCGTGCACCGCTATCCTGATCGCGTCCTCTTCCTGGTGACGGACCGCTGTGCCGCCTATTGTCGCTATTGCACACGCAGCCGCCTGGTCTCCAACGCTCAGGACTACAATTTCCACCCAAGCTATCAGGAGGGTCTCGACTACATCCGCAACCATCCGGAAGTGCGGGATGTGCTGCTGAGCGGGGGAGACCCTCTGCTTCTGAGCAACAAGAAACTGGACCACCTGCTCGGGGAACTGCGCAAGATCCCTCACGTTGAATTCATTCGCATCGGCTCCCGTATTCCGGTCTTCCTGCCGCAGCGCATCACACCTGAGTTAACTGACATTTTTAAGAAACACGGTCCAATCTGGATGAGCATTCATGTCAACCATCCAAGGGAATGCACCGAAGCACTTTTCCAGGCAACCGAACAACTCAGCCTCGCTGGAGTGCCGATCGGGAACCAGTCCGTCCTGCTCAAGGGCGTCAACGATGACGCAGAAACCATGCGTTCCCTCATCCACCGTTTGCTGATGATGCGCGTTCGCCCCTATTACCTCTATCAGTGCGACCTGATCACGGGTTCGGCCCACCTGCGCACCAGCGTTACCAAGGGCATCGAAATCATGAAGGCCCTGCGCGGAAATACAACGGGTTATGCGATACCTCAATACGTGATTGATGCCCCCGGTGGAGGTGGAAAAATTCCCATCACCCCCGACTACGTTCGCGAAATCACAGACCATGAAATCATTCTCACAAACTTTGAGGGCAAGGAATATCGCTACCCGCTCTTCCCTTCAAAGCAGGTGACCAATCGCACTGAAGTTGAAGCCGAACTTCTCGGTTCGGTTATGGTTGATTAAACCTCCGTTACCCTGTCTTTGAAGCGGATTTCATGGCTAAAATCCGCTGCACTGCAGTTGATTTTCAGTTGAAAGGACTCCATATTCGGCGCTTTAGGGTTGAACCTCCCATCGATCCATTCATCTTCACACTCACTGCTTCATCCAACACCATGACAACTGAAATCATTTTTCGTTACGTTCACTTCCTATCCATTCTCGGAATCTTCGCATCTCTGGTCGCCGAACACCTTCTGATCGCCAAATCCATGACACGCGCCCAGATTCGTCGGGTTTCCACCATCGATGCGATCTTTGGCCTTTCCGCTTTGCTGGCACTGATTTCGGGTCTGCTGCTTTGGTTTGTTGTGGGAAAACCCGCAGAAGTGTACACCCAGAACGGTGTCTTTCATGCCAAGATCATGCTCTTTGTCATCGTGGGACTCGCCTCTATCTATCCCACATTGTTTTTTGTCAAAAACCGCAAGGGTGACGCCACACAAACCATTGACCTTCCCAAGCCTCTGATCATGGTCGTGCGCCTTGAGTTGCTGATCGTTGCCCTCATGCCTCTGCTCGCCACCATGATGTCGCGCGGTATCGGGTATTTTGGCGGCTGACCCCTCTGAGCGGACTTCCTTTTCTCTGACCACGCAAACACCGGGAACTCCACCCGGTGTTTTTCTTTGGATTTTCATCCAAAATTGACTGCCATTGCCGTTGACAAGCGATGCAATCACGATTTTCTTTCCTCTTGAAAACACTATCGGAATAACGACATCCCCTCTTCGCATCCTATCACTCTCCGCTTCTCGTCATGATATTCCGATCTTTTCGATTGTTACCACAGGTAACTGTACCCTCCCTCCAACCTGCCCAAGCATGTCCAGTGACGCCGATGTGGCGTAAATCTATTGCTCACTTTTCATACCGCTTCCTTCCATCCGCGTTCGTGGAATGAGCGTTTTCAGAATTCAGAACGCACTGTAACGACAAAGCAATATGGACATCTATGTAGGCAATCTTCCCTACGACACCGATGACGCAGCCGTTAAGGCCGCTTTTGAAGCATTTGGTGCCGTGGATAGTGTGAAGATGATCATCGATCATGAAACCGGGCGCTCCAAGGGCTTCGGATTTGTCTCGATGAGCAACGAAGAGGAGGCGATGAATGCCATCGCTGGCCTCAATGGATCCGAGATCAATGGCCGCGAAATCAAGGTCAATGAGGCTCGACCCAAATCTGATGCACCCCGTGGAAATGGCGGAGGACGCCAGTTCGGAAACAGCGGCGGTCCGAGAAAAGGTGGTTTCCGTGGCGGAGACAATCGCGGCTTCCGCAATAAGGAACGCGGCGATTTTCGCGGCAAATCACAGGGAAGGGACAATTGGGGACGCTCCGATGGTGGGGCTCGCCGTTCCTTCGGTGAAGGAGAATCTGACTGGCGCTGACATCGATCCATATGCATCGGAAGCCATAGGTTGGCCTCCATTTTCCCCGGAATGGCCTCACCGCTCATAACCGGGTCCTTTTCAAAACGCAACCGGGCGTCTACCCGTTTGCGTTTTTTGCGATTCAGGGATCAGCGCATGCTGATGGTCTGGCTGACCTCAAGCACGCTCAGTACCATGCCAAGTGCCGCAAACATCACCATGATGAAGGCCGTTGCCATGGCTCCGGATGAAATCAGCACTGTCAGCAGCTTCAGCTTTTCATCCAGCAGGCTGCGCACACTGCGCGTGATTTCCCGCAGCCCGCGTTCCAGACTACCCGTATTTTCACCCACCGTGAGCACGTCAATGGATGCGTCCGTGTACAATTCGTGCTGCTTGAAAGCGACTGAGAACGAAGCCCCTTCAATGATCATGGTCCGTGCGTTCCCAAATTTCTGCTTCAGCCAACGATTCTGTATCGTGCGTTCGGACAATTTCAGATTTTCAGAAGTGTTGATTCCGCTTTCCATCAACGTGGTCATCAGATTTGAAATCTGATACATCGCCGAACTCTCAACAATCAACCCGATTAACGGCAACTTCAATACCCAACGATCCGTGATCAGTCGACCTTGCGCGGAGCGTCGCCACTGCACCAGTAAGACCCCAAGCAGGGTCAGCAGAAGCAGGATGAAGGGACCCCCTGTCAGGAGAAAATGCGAAAAGGAAATCAAGGTCTGCGTGAAAAAATTCATTTGCCCACCCATCGACTCGATCATCGCCTGAATCGTGGGCACCAGAAAATACATGAAGCCGATCAGGATGACGAGCACCAGGCAGATCAAGACCGCAGGGTAACTCAGACTCGACAGGATTTGTTTGCGCAAAGCGCGTCGCTCTTCGATGAATTCGATGCAGTTGCGCAAAATGGCCTTCATGTCTCCCGATGCCTCACCCGCTTCAAATAGGGGAAGCATCGCCCGCGGAAATAGATTGGGGATCTGCTCCACTGATTTTGCAAAGGATCTTCCTTCCCGCAGCTGTCCCCATATCAAGACAGTGATGCGTTTGAGCTTGGGTTCATTCAAGCGCTGACTGAGCAAATAGATCGCATCTCCCAGTGACATGCCGCCGGAATGCAGATCGAGCAAACGCTTGGCCAGTTTCAACCCGAGCGTTTCACTGCCTTTCACCCCTTTGGTGGAGGCATGGCGCTCCGTCACCCGCTGACGCTTCTTGGCTTCTTTTGAAGCAGTTGTGGACGCAGGTAGCGAACGGACTCGCCCCCCTGCTGCCGGAGCAGTCGCTTTTGATTTCACCGCGATAGGGGTGATGCCCTTGGCCTGAAGCAGGCGCAGGGCTGACCGGCGGTCCGCAGCCTCGAGAACATTGCTGATGCGTTGGCCCTTTGCGTCGGTTCCGGTGTATTGAAAGACTTGCATGCTCAAAAACGCGGTGAGGGTTCACCCGTTGCAGATTGACTGATTCGAAATGGTCGCTCGCTCATTGCTCAGACCCAATCTCCGCAAATTTCATGATTTCACTCAGGGATGTGCGCCCGCGCTTCACCTGCTCCCAGCCACAGGCCTGCAGGGTTCGCATGCCCTGATGCATTGCGACCTCCCGCATCTCGCGCGCCGTCGACTTGCGCACGATCAACTCGTGCAGTGCGTCGTTATTGGTCATCACTTCAAAAATCCCAATACGGCCAAAATATCCGAAGTTGTGCATGGCACCCCCACTTCGCTGGGGTTCACGTATGAGATCCTTGTGCCTCAGCTCGCTCGCTGGGATTCCCAGTGTGCGCAGGCAGGTTTGCAAATAGGCCTCATCAATGACTGCCGGAACCGCCATTGCCGGATCCAGACGCCGAACCAGTCGCTGGGCCAGCACCTGTTCCACTGCAGAGGCGATCAAAAAGGGTTCGATCTCCATGTCAATCAGTCGCGTCATGGCTCCAGCAGCATCGTTGGTGTGGATCGTGCTCAGCACCATGTGTCCGGTCAGTGAAGCACGAATTCCGATCTCAGCAGTCTCGCGGTCGCGAATTTCCCCCACCATGATGACGTCCGGATCCTGACGCAGTATGTGGCGCAATGCCGTCGCAAAGGTCAGCCCGATTTCCGGTTTAATCTGGGTCTGATTCACTCCTTCCACCTCATATTCGATGGGATCTTCCACGGTAATGATGCGACGTTCCGGGGTATTGATCTGGCGAAGGAAAGCATTGAGCGTGGTGGATTTTCCCGATCCGGTCGGCCCAGTCACCAGCACGATGCCGTGCGGTCGCGAAAGCACACGCGATACCTTCTCCTGATCGTCTTCCAACAGCCCAATCTCGGTCAGCGTGAGCGGTTGCTGGCGCTGATTCAGCAAGCGCAGGCTCACGCTCTCGCCATACATGGTCGGAAACGTCGAAATGCGGATGTCGAGGTCATGACCACCGGCATGGTAATTGATGCGTCCATCCTGCGGACGTCGTTTTTCCGAAATGTTCAGCCGCGCCATGATTTTGATGCGCGAGATGATCGCACCCTTGATGCGCACAAGATTTTCCGGAACCGTCACAAACACCAATTCTCCATCAATGCGGTAGCGAATCTGAAGGTTGTCGCGGCCCGGCTCAAAATGAATGTCCGTTGCGCGGTCACGTACCGCCTGCTCGATGATGTCGTTGATGAAGCGGATCACAGCCGCATTCTGATCTTCATCGTCTTCTTCACTGGGATCAAATTCGCCAAAGTCGTCAAAGCCCCCTTCCTGAAGACTGCCCGACCCCACTCCGAAACGCTGCTGAATCATGCGGCTGATGGCAGACGGTTCGCCTAAATACCATCGAACACGCAGCTGGCTGACCGCATGGATCCACTTTGCCATCCGGTAGTCAGGCAACCACCCGACCACCACTGCAATCTCGTGCATCTCCAGGGTTTCCGGGGGCACAATTGGCAACAACTGGTATTCATTGATCAGGCGAAAGGGAAGGCATTCTGTCGGGTTTTCAAGCACTTCAAAGCGTTCAAGCAATTCGATTCCGGATTGCTCGGCGAGTTGGCGAAGCGCAACATCGGAAGTCACATTCCGCGCCTCTGCAAGCCATGCCAAACGGTCAGCCCGGGGAAGGCTGTTCAGCTGCAGGGATTCTTCTTCTGACAGGGAAACCATGGTCATGTCTAACGGGTCTGAGGTTTTGGAGGGTTATTGCTCTGCGCCTGTTTTTCCTGCGCATCCTGCTGGTCCAGGCGCGCCTGCTCACGCCGTAGCTTCTCCATGAGTTGTGTGGGCTTGGGCAGTGATGGAGGTGGCGATGGATAAGTCGTTGGAGCCTTGGGCGCGACGGGATTGAACATGGGTGCAATCACACGATTTCCCCCGCTCCGCTTCATTTCCTTGAGTACCAACATCTCACGCTTTCCATTTTCAGTAAGGATGACTCCCTGCTTCTGCGGATCCCATGACTCCACCTGAATGCCTTCAATGCGTTCTCCGATTCCGACCCAGTAGGGCTTGGAATTGCGCTGATCGCGTATGCTGAACTTGACTTCCGAACCGTCGTCAAAATACCCCGAAAACTCAAATCGCTCGTTCAAACTACCCTGAGTGGCAACCGGTACCGACGTGTCGCGCGATGCGCCCCGATCCACCGTTTTGAATGGTGGATTCAACACCAGACTCTCCTCCTGCCCATTGAGGTTCATGGATGCGATTATCGCTAGTGCAAACGCCCCGAGAACTGCCTGCTGCAGCCCACGATTCACAGCCATGCACAATCTCGCGGCCAAGGCCTGTACCCGTGAAATAATCATCACTCTTCCTTGTTCGGGATGCGCAGATTCTCCAGATAACCATCGATCCGGGACTGCTGAACATTGTCACGAATGATCTCGCGACTCAGTTGATTCGCTTGCTCGGTAGTGTAGATCACTTGCGGACGAATGAAAATCACAAGGTCCAGGCGGGTATTCTCCCGCCGCTTCGATGAAAAAATCCAGTCACCCAACAACGGAATCTGCCCCAACAGAAACATCCGACCCTCAATCAGGCGTTCCCGTACCTCCTGCAGTCCACCCAGCACAATGACATCACCATCGCCAACGCTCACATACGAGGTCGCGGAACGGGAACCGATGATTGGCTGTTCGTTCCCATCGATCAACGTGGTTCCATTGACCGTGCCAATAGTCTGTTCAATCTCCAACTGCACCACACCATTGGAACCGATCAGCGGGGTGACATTGAGTTCGATACCAATGTCTTCCAGTTTGACTTCGCTTCGAATGCTCGAACCCGTCGTATCTGTGCTGGAACCCGTAATCACTGGCCGTTTCTCTCCCGCACTGATTGTTGCTTTTTTGTTGTGAGTGGTGACCAGCGTCGGAGCGGAAAGGATGGTGACGTCAGAATCTGTGGCAGCGGTTTGAAAAACGGTGGACAGGGTGAAGTTCTCAAGCGTTGCCCCGATTCTCACGGGCAAATCAGAGATGATATTGCTCACCTCACCTTCTGAGTTGAGCAGCTGATTGATCCCGATCGTGATTTCATCGGTTTCGTCGAGAATCACTCCAAAACTGTCAATGCCCCGGTTGTATTTATCTCCAATGTTTACCTCCGCAATGATCACATCGATCTTCACTTGCGCGAGGATGACGTCAACCTTCTCAATCAGGTCCGAAATGTACCGGATATCACTGGAGGTTCCGAAGGCGATGATCGCATTGCTGCGCTCATCGGACTCGATCGTGATGTAGGGACTGAACTGGTCCGTTGTTCCTTCAACACCTGTCGACCCCCTCACGATTTCTGTAGCATTTCCCTCTGCGCGTGGCACGACGGGACGACTGCTGTTACTACTGCTGCGGGTGGCTGAAGACTGTCCGGAAACCAGAGCATTAAGCAGAGACGCCACTTCCTCCGACTTTGCGTGTTTCAGATAAAATACTTCGGTGCGCGTCAGTGGTGCTGCATCCACATCCAAGCTTGAAATCACGGATTCGATGATCTCAACATTGGACGGATGAGTGAGGATAATGATCTGGTTCGTACGATCATCCGACTCAAAGAACGTTTCTCCGTCCAGGTAACGGGCAAGTGGTCCACTGGCCATGGTGCTCAGGCGCTGTTTCAGATCCTCCGCCGAAATGTAGTTCAGCGTGCGAAAGATCATCTGCGTATTCATCTTTACTGGCACATCAACCCGGTTCAGCAGGCGTTCGATCTGTTGCAGGTTGGTCAGACTGTCCGTGACCATAATGGCATTTGCCTTGCGCAGCACCAACTGTGTGGAAAGCCCCGGTGTCTGCAGGTTGTTCACGATCTGGGTCACTTCGTCCAGATTCAAATGCTGGATATCAAATACCTTGGAGTAGTGTCGCTGTGTGGGTGGCAGCGCGAGCGTAGAACCCACGAGGATATCCGGTGACTGATAACGGATGCTCGCCGTGGGGACCGCTTTGATGAACTTGTCGCCTAGAGAAGTAACCGATACTCCGTTGAGCGTCAGGATTGTCTCAAGTGCCTGCACCGCCTCTGCGCGCGTCAAGCTGCCACGGCTGTTGAAATTCAGCAATGGCGTCGGGAGCGATTCCTGCTGAAGCACCGTCTTGCCGGTCAGTTCCTCCAGGTAGCGAAACACGCTCATAACGGGTTCATCCACGAAAACAATCGCGTTGACGACATCATCGGCGTTGAGTCCAGGAGCAAAGCGCGTGCTGTCCCTCAACTCCGGCGGAAGCGGTGGTGGTGTAAAATTGGGCGGTGGTGACGATGGCTGAGCGATCAAGGTTGTATTAAAGACGCAGCCAAGGACAAAGTAACCGAAGGTTCTGCAAATGTTCCTGCCTGCACGACGGCGAGTCAGGTGAATTGACTTGGCTTGCATCAGCCCGGCGAATCGATTGCGAATAAATGTCACGGTCAGCATTAGCGATTGAGTTCAAAGGATGTCACCCGAACTTCACCGCGCAGGAGTTCCGGTGCGGCGGGTTCAGGTTGGATTAACATATAGTCCATTCCCAGATAAGGATAGTGGGACTTCACGGCATTTTCAAAATCGATGAGCGTGCGCAACGTGGCCCGGGATACCGGAACCGTCAGTACATGCTCGGTGAACACGTTGCCACGGCGGGATACAGGACGCGCAATCGAGGTCTGCAGTCCCACCTGTTTTGCGATTTGGTCCATCACTTCCAGCATCTGGTTGACTGAGTAGGTTTTGGATGCATCCAAATCGCCCAGTGCCCGTTCCAGGCGCTCATCGAGGGCAGATTCCCTGTCGAGCCAGAGCTGTTGGGTTTCAAATTCCGCAGCGGCGACACGCGATGTCTGCACCGAGGATGCCAGCGCTTGAATGGCATCGGTAAACAACCAGAGGAAGGCGATGCTCACGATGCCACACAACAGCAACTGTTCCCGCAATGTGCGCCGGTCAAACCACACTTTCGAACGAGTCAAAATGCTTCTCAGTTGCTTCATTGATGCTCCCCTACTGCTGCCACTTCCATCTCATCAAAGCTGAGATTTGCACGAAAAAAATACGCAACCCCCTGATTGATGCGCGTGATCTCTACGGTGACCGACTCCAAACGATTCAGTTCGTTCAATGCATCACGAAACTGGTTAATGAGTGCCGTTCCATTTTCCTCCGCAAGTCCGTCAATCTGGAGGTGGTTTCCATCGTATGCACGCACCTCCGAAAAGAATATCCCGTCCGGGCGCACCCGGTTTACCACATCGAGCATCGCCAGCGGTTGCAGTCGGGCAGCCGAGCCACTCTCAAAGACCTGAAGATTGCGTTCCTTGCCTTCGATGACCTCCACTCGCTGCTGCCGCTCAGCAAGGGTTTGCAATTTTGCCTCAAGGGTACCCGACCACAGGGCATTCAGGCCAAGCAATGCCAAAGCCAGCAGTAAGCCGATACAACTGCCTGCCGTCGTCATCCACAGCCATTGATTCCAGCGTGCTCCCTGGTAAGCCCTCTGTTTGACGAGCGGATCCCGCACATCGGCGCGGGCGGCTTGGACAGCGTTCAACTCCAGGCGGACTTCCGCTCCATCGCCATCGATGCACGCCCACGAAAGTTGGTTTTTCCAGTTTCGCTGCAAATCCTTCCAGCGATAGATTCCCGGATGCAGCGGTAGATCCAGCCAGGGTAAATCCCGGAACAGATCCGCACGCAGGCGCTCCACCCGTGCGATGTCATCCGTCTCACCCTCAAAGCGAACACAGTGCACTTCCTGCGGAAGTTTTCCCGCTTGATCAAATACCAACAAGATCAGCTGCTGGTCGCAAACCGCCGTTACCACACAAGGCTTTTCAACGGACAGCCCCAGAAATGGAAAAAAACTCGGGTAGGCTGCCTCGTCCTGTGCAAGTTCATCAAGGGTTGGTTCAAGACTCTCCCGCTGCGCAGCGTACACCAGTGCCGAGTCACCCTCACCATTGACCCATGCTCCAAAACTCAGGTGTTCGAGCGCAAAGGGAGCGATGGCTTCAAGCTGGGTTTCGATTGCAGTGTCAAGTTCCGCCGTCGTCATTCCTGCCGGGAACGTGATGCGCTCCGTATAAAACGCCTCACCCGGCAGGAATCGAGCGATACGCTCCACCTTCTCTGATAACTGCGGTGCCTGTGGTTCGGTTTGCGTCATTGGAGCCATGAGTGTTTCAGCTGCGACCATCCTACATATTTTCCCTGATGACAAGAACTTCAAAACGACTACCACCGGAATCACTGGAGCGGGGTGCGGTCACTTCGGTGCGAGTCTCGTCTTCCGCATCCGCAGAGTCCGGTTGCGCCGGGTCGGATGCAGGCAATGTCGGTGGAGTGGCACCTCCCTGTTGCACCCAAACCTCCAGCCGATAGCGGTAACTCTCGAAGCGTTCCAATTCGATGCGAATGCGGAGCAGGTTTGTCGATGTGGCATACAAGGCGTTTTCCGGATTGCTTCCCAACGCGGCATTCAGCACTGGCGGTATCCCATGCTCACTCAGATCAACCCAGCGATCATCCATCGTTCCCCGAACGCGATCCTGTCCCGCCAGATAACGTTCCAGTCCCAGTGGATTGAGATCGTGCAGCAGCTCATAAAACCGCAACAAATCGGGTCCTGCTACGTTGAGATTCGGACGTTCGCCATGTGCAACGGTCAGCATGGAGGTGAAGCGTTCAAAAAGTTCTGGCTGATACGCTCTGCTTTCGGGATCCAGCCAATCCCGAAATCCCATCATGTACTGAAATTCAGAGATATCCTGCAAACTTCGATTGACAGGCGTCAGCAACAACCGCGTCCGGTCATTCTCATACTCCCTCGCCTCTGCACCCCTCACCCGCGTTTCATCATCGGCATCGATCCAGTCAAAATACACATCGCGCAGCCGCATCGCTGTAAAACCGTCAATTCCCAGACTCTCGAGCAACAGGGCAAAAGTGGATTCATCCAGCAGGGAAAGCGGCAGTTGTGTTGCCAGATCTTCGACGACCACCACCGCGCGCAAGCCCTCGTACGGAATCGGAAAGGGTTCATAAAGCAAAGGATCACCCCACCCCTGCAATGCCGACACAAAGTCACTGTCAAACTGCTCAAATTCCTCAAGCACCCCTAGCGTATGAGTCAGATAATCCCGTGCGATCCTTCGCATGTCTTCATTGCCCGCGGTCTGTGCACGGTAGCGTACCCGATCCTCTACATCTCCCAGAAACAGTACCACGATCACGGTCAGGATGAACAGAAAGACCAGCGTGGCGATCAGCGCCACACCGCGCTGATGTGAGGGTCGTCCGCTACGCTGAAGTGTTTTCAACGGAGTGAGAGTCATGAGGATACCTCCGGATTCAAGGATAACTCTTGATTCAGGTAGAGCGTTCGCCGGGTTAACTCCCGTCCCTCCACTTCAAAGATCAGCGCATCCGGCACACCTCGCTCGCCTGGATCATAGTTGCGAAGGTGGGGTTCGATCTCCCATCGCTTCTGCTCAGCATCCCAGTAGGCATAGCTCAGGCTGATCCAGTCAAGGGCCAACGGGAAGCGGTAAAGGTGATCCTCGACCCGATAATTCGTAAACCCCATGCGCTCCACTTTCGCATCATCCGGGTGCCAAATCAACGAGACTCCTTCCCGTGTATCAAAGCGCAAATACATTCGGGTAACGGTGTGGTCCGTCCATCGACCCGTCATCAGAAATGCTGGGGGTTCGGGCGTCAGCCATGAGAGATACACCGGATCGTATGCCGAGGCTCCCGGCAGAGATTGCCAGCTGAGCGAGCCATCTACGCTTCCGGGCAACTGGGATGGTAAGTTGGGCTGAATCACCCATTCCTGTTCCAAAAACGCAAAGATCGAATGCTCGTGCTGTAGTTCAACATCTCCCTGACGATGATCAATCCACGCCAGTGCAATCGAATAATACAGCATGCCGCACGCCGTCATGACCATCACTGAAACCACCAGTGCCAGCAGCACTTCGATCAGCGTGAAACCACGCTCAGCGCGATTGGCACGACCCTTTCGAGAAATGGGATAACTGCGTTTCATCGCCGTGCCCTTTCTTTCTGCATCGCTTCAAAACGTCGCTCCTTGTCCTCCACGAGCTGTTCCCGCTCCCGATCCGATTCATACCATTCCGGATTGCGAATCAATCGACTTTCGCGAAAGGGTTCTGAGCTGCCTTCAGGTCCCATCACCACACCCTCGATTTCAATGACAAACACATCCAGCACCAACGTCGGGTAAGCGCGTGCCTTCCACTCCAGTCGCATTCCTTCCGGGGAGCGCAGCGATTCATCCCCGGTTTCCAGCGTTTCGCGATCCATTTCTGAAAAATCAAGTGTCGCGAGAGCCCAGTTCCGAAACTCATGAACTTCACTGGACTGTTCCCAGTTGAGCAACGCGGTTTGGCCATTGTTGAATGCAACCGCCAGCACGTAACCCGTTACCCCGAGCACTGCTGCTGCAAGCAGGGCTTCGAGCAGCGTGAACCCCCGCTTGCGTCCATCAATTGTCCTGCATCGCTCCGGTTTCATCTAGCCAGCTCTCCTTCCAGCTCGGCACTTGAAAACGGATCCATGATCATCCAGAGCGGATCACTGACTCCTGGAGTGTATGCCCACTGCACCGCCACAAAGTTGCTGATGCCACTGGGTTCAAAGCGCACCGCAGAAAAGGGCTGATCCAGCACACGAAATTCGAGCAATTCGCGTGGGTTTGCCCGCTCAGACCAGGGTTCAATCGGCCAGAACCGAACCGTATCGATGCTTTCGCGGTCTGCCTCATCCAGTGCATGGAATGCAACGGGCTGAACCCATGCGAAGGGTTCAGTCCGCAGTTCGAAGCGCGACAGTTCCTCATCAAAACTTAAATAAACCGGACGTTTCTCAGTCACCGCGAGCAGTCGGGCGTCGCGAAAACTCTGCAACAGCACCTCCGTTGGTGATTGGCGCTGCACACCTTCAATCGCATTGTCAACGTTAACCACAAACAACCCCACTCCGAGCAGCAGAATGGCCAACACCATCAACAACTCAATGATCGTAAATCCAGGCACTTCCTGCCGGAATGCCGCCTCGCGAGGGTTACGCATGATCGAGCTGGCGCCCATCCACCACCACATCAATCGGACTTTTGCCAATTTCCGATGTCATCCTCCGTATTCAGGATCGTATCCGGTCCCGCCGAACGGATATCATAAGCGTCCGGATTCTGAACACCGGGAAAGCGATAGTCATAGGGCGTCTTCCAAGGGTCCAGCGGAATGCTGTCCACATACGGTCCTTTCCACAGGTGCTGCCGTTCGGCAGGTGCTTTCAGCAACGCCTCCAGTCCCTGATCTGTGGTCGGGTAGCTTCCCATATCAATGCGGTATTTCAGCAGTGGCCCCTTGAACGTCTGATTGACCTGAAACTCCGCTGCCTTCACTTCCGCATCTCCCAAAACACCGCCCAGTTTGACGATGACAAAACCTGCAAGCAAGCCCAGCAGGGCGATCACAAGCACGAGTTCAATGATGGTAAAACCATGGGAGTTACCGGAAAGTCGTCGGACGGAAGCTGGAGTTCTCTTGTTCATCATAGGAAGCTCTGATATAGAACGAATAACCCCTTAGAGTCCAACTTTATTCCAGCGTTCAAGATGAGTAAACAACCCGTGATTTCCGTAGAAGACAGTGCCATTGATGTGGCCGGAAAAGCCATCGCCGGTCTCCAGGCTGACGGTGTTGAGATCGATGGTCGCACGCTCCATCTGTTTTCCATCCTGCAGCAGTCGCCACCGGGTTCGCACACCCCCGGGCACGACTGGCTCGAACTTGCCAGTGCACTCGGCCTGCATGGCCCTTCACTGCTCGCACTTGCACAATCCGAGGAGATCCCGAAGATCCCACTTCCCGCAGGCTGGCAACAATGGGTGCTGCCCTTCGGACCCTACACAGTCAACAGTTACAAAATTCCCGTAGCCCCCAGGCAATGCCTGCTCGTCGATGCAGGATTTCAAACCGCTGATTTTCTTCAGCAACTCGAACAGAGTAAGGATCACCCCGTCGCACTGCTGCTCACCCACGGCCATCGCGACCACATCGGCGCATTGAGCGAACTGATACGCCGATTTCCGCACCTACGGGTGCATGCCATGAATCCATCCCACTGTCGCAATACTGCTGCCCTTCGCGAGGGTGACAACTTCTCCGTCGAAGGAATCCAGATTCGCGTTCTGCACACCCCCGGGCACGCCCAGGACAGTCTCTGTTATGAGATTCGACATGCACACGGTGCACCCGTTGCCATCGCTGCGGGCGACACGGTGTACGCGCGCTCTGCCGGAAAAATCCCACAAGACTATCGGCATTCCCTCGAACTG
>JBEGIR010000065.1 GCA_040224245.1 Puniceicoccaceae bacterium
GTTCCCGCCTACATGTATGATGCTTCCATTGCCGAAGTTGCCGAAGGCATTCAAAAACTCGTCAGCGAAGTGCTGCGACGCGCCTGATTTCAAGGAATTCGAACTCACCCGTTTCCATGGGACAAGATCCAGCCATCCAACTTGAGATCAAGGTCACTTATCTCGAAAAGACCCTTCAGGAGCTGAACGAGGTCGTTTATCACCAGCAACGCACGATCGATTCTCTCGAAAAGCGCATCACCCTGCTCACGCAACAGCTTCGCGAACACATGGAATCTGCCGAAGGCAATGCACCGGCTATGGAAAAACCACCGCATTACTGAGCACACTGCTCATTCCACGTGCAACCGAATCGGGCTGCGAAGGATCCAGTGTGCGGTTCGCAGCTGCGCAACCGATTCACCAGTCGGGAGTGAAGCGCGCACGCTGGGGTGCAGGTAGATCGGCGCATCCGGTTGCAGCGGCAACAGCAGAAGCTCCAGTGCATCCAATGTTTCCAAAGATTGTCCGTTCGTGTTTGCCAGCTCAAGCACAGGGGCCTCAAAACCTCTTCCATTGTAAAAATCATCCATCCACAAGGCTCCATCCGCTTTCAGACGCAAGACATCCGCCACGTAGTCAAGCTGCAACATCAGCTCCACATCCTCTTCCAGTGCTTCCAGTTTCGGAAGCGGCAATCGCCACTTTTTCGCTTGCTCAAAATCCGCATCCACCGGAGCCATTGCCACCCTGGATTTGTAGGGTCCCAATGGAATCGAACGAAGTTCACCCGCCTCACGCAATGCCTGCAAGGCAACGGATTCCTGGCGATAGAAAACCCTTTTTTCTGGGATCACATACCCAGCCCACAACCCGTCGGTTCGACTGCTGATCTTGCTTCCGTCCAAGCGTGGGGGTGCGCCAAGATCCGGTAGCAAGTAAAACTCAACTCCGCCTTCCCGAATCGGATGCAGCTCGAGCATTCCGTCGCGGAACACCAGCTCGCTGTTTGCCAAAACCAGGCGATCCCGATTCCCCATGCGTCCCTTCCACAACTGATTTGCCTGGGATTCCTCAAGGAACACCAGGTGACACCTGCGCGTTCCATCGGCAGCCAGTAGTGTCACTGCTGGCTCCATCCCGGTTTCCAATTCACCGATGTACTGTAATCCATTTTCAATTTCCCTCACATCTGTTCCGCGCTGCGCTTCAACTGTTAACCCAGAATCCGCTTTAAAGGCCAGTTCAGGAGACACCTTCCCACTCTGCCTGAAACAGACGACCCAGTCTCCATTGTCATCGCGCACACGACAAAGCGGTTGCGCAGTGATCCACTCGATCTCAAATCCCGGCGCAATTTCCATGCGAAACGGCCAAAACCCAAAGTCCCCATCCTCCAACACAACCGGACTCATCGGCATCTTCAATGCACCTTCCTTCAATCCGGTAATCGCATATTGCACCCTGCGCTCAGGCATCCGACACAAGCGCTCGTAATTGTTGAAAAACAACAGCCCACCTTCACCATCACTGCGAACACTCCAGCGATGGGTCGCGGTATCAGCCATTCCCTTCGGGCGCACTTCCGGTAAAAACGTCTGCAGCGGCGCAACCCAATGCTCATAGTCGCGCAGGAACAGGTGCAACTGTCGCAAACCGTGCGCATGCTCCCGAAGTCTCCCCGATGCCCCGATCGGAGCCTGAAAATCATAATTTTTCACAGGCATGTCGTTGGGATATTGCGTCACCAGTGATTCCTGTAAGGTGCTGTAGGTTCCAACTGGGTTCCATCCACCGTGATACATGTAGTATCCCATCAGGTTTCCACCCGATCCAAACTTCACCAATGCCGTGGAAAGCACGTCCTCTGGCTCGATCCAGACCCTCCGGTGATAGCTGTTCATCATCCCCCCGCCCACTTCACAGGTGAGGTAGGGATAGCGCCGCGCCTCAGACTCGTCCTCAGAAATGAGGTCACCCAGTTGATCGGAGCCAATGTCCGAACTGGTTCGTACCTTCGAAAAATGAAATCCTTCACGGTATTTTCCGGGCATGGGTTCAAGGGAATGATTCCAGAATCCCTCCGCATAAACTCCAAACAGGGGTAACATCTCATCCTCCGGCATCAAATCCTGCAACTTCGGCCAACCCGTTCGCGTATACAGCGGAACATGCAGACCCGCAGCAATCGCCAGTCGCTTCAACTCCAGCAAATGGGCAGATGATCCCGCATATTCATTGTCGAGCTGCACGGCCACCACCGGACCTCCCTGTGCCCACATCAGTCCTTCAACCTGCTCCCCGATGGCCTGATACCAGTTCTCCACCTTGGCGAGATAGTTCGCATCATTACTGCGAATTGTCATGTCGCCATGCACGACCCAATCCGGAATGCCACCATATCTCGCCTCACCATGACACCACGGGCCAATGCGCAAAAATACCTTCAACTCCGCCTGTGCTGCTGCCTCAACAAAGCTTCGAATGTCCCGCGATGCGCCCCAGTTCCACTCCCCTTCCCGTTCCTCATGGTGATTCCAAAACAGGTAGGTCGCCACAATGTCAATGCCGCCAGCCTTCAGCTTGTGCAGCTCCCTCAACCACTGATCGGGAGCATAGCGGGAAAAGTGAAATTCACCCATCACCGGCATCCAGGGTTCGCCATTGCGTTTCAGAGATATGGCATCATAACCGATGGTCTCACCTGCCGGATTTGTCGCTGGCCCCATCGCACGGATGACTCGCTCCTGCGGAATTTCTCCAGGATCCACCTTCAGCTTCAACGGAAATTCGGATGCATGGCCAACTGCCTGGAGCAGTAACAGCCAGGCAAAGCACCAAAAACCAACAGGGGATATAAGTGTCGTGGGCATGACATCCGATAGCGCGTTTCCATCCCCCAAAGTTCAACGCCCCAAGAGTCCGGACTGTCAGAGTGGTATTCTCCGGCACAATGCATTGTGCAGTTCAGCTGTCAGAGAAACAGCTTCAACAACTCACCGATGGAGCAATCGCTCTCAAGCGGATGTTTCATCGGTGCGTTCGTCGGAATTTCATAGGAATTGCAGCGTCCACTTTTGGTGATCTCGAGAAATCCCGCCTGATTCAGATCCGCAACAATGCGCTGCACTGCCCGCTCCGTAATGCCCACCTGCATCGCCACATCGCGCAGGCGCATGGAGGGATCCCGCGCCAGGCAGATCAAGACGTGACCGTGGTTGCTAAGCAGAGTCCAGCCAATCTGGTTTTTTTGAAATACTTCCGTCGAGTAGGATTGCCTGGCCATAATGCAAGAATTCTATTTCGTATATTCAAAATACCGTATTAACATACCTGAATCAATCAAATCAAGCCCAAACTTGCACGCATACTGATCCAGTGCGCCTGAACAAAGTCATCCATGCAAAGCGGTCCATCACCGCTGAATACTCCATTCGCCTCGGTCAGTTCTTCGGACAGGACGAAGCCTTCTGGCTCAACATGCAGAAGGAATTTGACCTTCGCAACGTGAAGCGACTCAAGGCTCAGAAAATTCGTAGCGAGGTGAAACCCTTCGCAACGCTCAAAATCGATTGAGCCAACAAAAAAGGGGCAATCCAGCTCATACCGGACTGCCCCAACCGCTTCGTTCCCCATGTCGCTACGGGAACACATCTTACCGTGCTCAGAAAACACGCTCACTTCCTCGTAAGTTCCCCTGTCTGAACAACCCGGAAAACACCTTTTGCTGGCAGGAGATTTGAGGGAATGCGCTCGCGTTTGTGAAGAAAAGCAAACCCACTCTAAACACCTGAAAACTAGACACTTATTGTTACAATCAGGTGACACTGTGACAGCTGTGCAACGATATGAATCCCATCCTCTTTTTCCCTCGCGTTTCGGAGATTCAAGTGATTTCCGGAGATTGTCAGAGACCGGATGATACCCGGAAATCTGAATTCGATCTCAGCTAACATGAACACATTCAAGACTCACCTGCTGGCAGCCATTTTGGTAGCCGTTTCTTCGCTTGCAACCGCACAGGGCCAATCCGTTGGAAGTCTTTCCGGCACGGTACTCGACCAGTCCACCCAATCCCCGCTCAACGGCGCAAAAATCCTGGTGGATGGAACGTCTCTGGAAACCGTCACTCATCGGGGTGGCTCCTTTTTTCTCTCGGGAATTCCCGCTGGCAGCATCACCCTTCGTGTCAGCTACCTCGGATTGTCCACGACTTCGGTCAGCGTCGACATTGTTCCCAACGAAACCGCCACCGTGGAAGTCGCCCTCGGCAATGTGGTCATCGACCTCGAACCCTACACCGTCAGCGGCACACAGGTCGGAACCGCACGCGCACTCAACCTGCAGCGCAGTAACCCCACCCTTTCCAATGTTGTGGCCGCCGATGCGATCGGTCGGTTTCCCGATCAGAATGCAGCCGAAGCACTGAATCGCCTGCCAGGTGTCTCGATCGAGCGCGACCAGGGAGAAGGACGATTTGTCGTCATCCGTGGAATCGATCCCAATCTCAACGCAGTCGCCATCGACGGGGTCAAGCTCGCCTCTCCAGGTACGGGAGAACGCGCAACGCTGCTCGACACCATTCCCTCCGACACCCTGCAAACCCTGGAGGTCTACAAGTCCACGCTTCCCAGTCAACCAGGTGACTCTGTCGGGGGATACATCAACATCAAAACACCCAGTGCGTTTGACGAAAACCGTGCAATCCGCCGCATCGAACTGCAGACCAACTACAGCGACCTCGTCAGCGAATGGAACGGCAAAGTCGCGGGAGCATTCAGTCATATTTTTGCCGATGGTAATGTGGGCTGGATGATCAACGCCTCTTATGAAAAACGCACATTTGGTTCCGACAACAACGAGTCCGATACCTGGGAACTGGAAGAGGGCGATGATGGCTCAGAGGGCTATGCCACTGGTGCCGTAGAGTTCCGGGAATACGATCTTGAGCGCACCCGCACCGGAATTTCCACCAGTCTGGAGTTTGAACCTTCTGCTGACCGCTACTACTATATTCGCGCAAGCTGGAATGAATACGAGGATACCGAAACTCGCAATCTCGTCGAACTCGCACCAGACGCCTTCACGCAAATCAGCCCAAACTCCTTCGTCGGTGTCGACACTGAGGTTGTGCGGGAAATGAAGGATCGCACCGAGCAAATGCGGATTTTCGCAACCTCTGCGGGCGGAGTGCACGAGTTCAGCAGCGGCAAGCTTGACTACCGTATTGCCTTTTCCAGTGCCGATGAGGAAACGCCCAGTGACTTTGAGACGGTATTCGAATTTGATGGCGTCAGCGACATTCGCTTCCACAACACGAATTCGCCAAAACTCTCGATCGAGCATGTCGGCGGAGACGACCTCTTTGACGCCAGTGCCTACGAGTTCGACGGGATCGAACTCGCCAGTCAGATTGTTTCCGAAGAAGACCTTAGCGCCGAGATCAACTACACCCACCAGTTCACAGGTGGATTACTGCAAAGCCTTCAGATGGGATTGCTCATGCGCGGCAAGGAAAAGGACAGCGACCTGACCGTTTCCGAAAGCGATGACAACCCGTCCTTTGCCGATTCCCTGAATGGCAATGTGTTCCAAAATGCCCGCGATCCTTTTCGCACGGCTCTGCCTTATGTCGCGCTGAATTTCACTGACCGTTTCCGCGAACAACAGGATGCCTTTGCCATGGAATTCAACGAGGTGGATTCGACCATTGAGGACTTCAACTCCACAGAAGACGTTTTCGCCACCTACGTGATGGGAACCGCACAAATTGCAGGCTGGGAACTCATCACCGGAGTTCGACTCGAATCCACCGATTTTGAAACCAGCGGTTTTGTTTACAATGATGAAGAGGAGTCCATCGAAGCAGTCAGCGGCAGCAATTCCTACAGCAATCTGCTACCGGGTCTGCACTTGAAGCGCGTCATTGATGAAAACAAGATCATTCGTTTCTCGATCAACCAAACCATCGCTCGCCCCAACTTTGAGCAAACCTTCCCCAACGCAGAAATCGAGGGCAACGAGGTCACTGTCGGAAATCCCGATCTCGATCCACTCGAATCGCTCAACGTGGATCTTTCGTTTGAATACTATCTCGAACCCGTCGGTATTTTCTCGGTTGCCGCATTCTACAAAGACATCGACAATTTCATCTACGAACAGGTGAACCAAGGAAGTTTCGGTGACATCACAGATGCGGAGATTACCTCGTTCCGCAATGGGGATTCCGGTAGCATCCTCGGACTCGAACTCGCCTTTCAGCGACAGCTGACGTTCCTGCCGGCACCATTCGATGGCCTCGGCATCTACGCCAATCTCACTCTGACAGATTCTGAAGCTACCGTGCTTCCGCCCGAACCCGGCGAATCCACACGCGACCTTCCGTTCATCAAACAATCCGATCTTATCGGCAATCTGGCACTGACCTACGAAAACGATGACCTGTTCGTGCGTCTTTCCTACACCTACCGGGATGATTATCTCGACGAACTGGGTGCCGAGGGCTTTGAGGATCGCTACATGAAAGCACACGGTCAGTGGGATCTTTCCATGTTCTACAACCTCAGTGATCAACTCAAAATTTTCGCCAATGTCATCAATCTCGGCGACGAACCCCTTCGCGCCTACTATGGCGAGTCCGAACGGCTTGCACAGTTCGAATCCTACGGATGGAGCCTGACGGCCGGACTCAAATGGTCCTATTGATCCGACTTTCGTCTCAATCAATCAATCGAGGGGTGCGAACGCGAGTTCGCGCCCTTCTTTTTGCGAATGCATCAGCGGTTGCCATCACAGGATCATCCATGCACCTCTCCAGTTTCCCGTCCAACACGGGTTGCACTCCACTCAAAATCATCCTAAACTCTGCCGCTTCACGCGCATTTGAATACCCGTCCCCAAAACGCTCATGTCCGATCCCCAATACATTCTCGCCATCGACCAGGGAACGACCAGTTCCCGGGCCATCGTTTTTGACCGCACGGGCACCCCAATCAGCGTTGCCCAGAAGGAATTCAAGCAATACTACCCCAGGCCGGGCTGGGTGGAACACGACCCAATGGACATCTGGTCAAGCCAAAGCACCGTGACCGCCGAAGCCGTGACCCAGGCAGACCTTTCTTCCCACGACATCGCCGCAGTGGGCATCACCAACCAACGCGAAACCATCATCGTATGGGACCGCAAATCCGGCAAACCCGTCTACCCTGCTATCGTCTGGCAGGACCGGCGCACGGCAGACCGCTGTCGCGCCATGAAAGCGGAAGGTCTTGAACCCCTCTTTCGCGAACGCACCGGACTCCTGCTCGATCCCTACTTCTCCGGAACCAAGGTGCAGTGGATCCTCGAAAATGTGGCAGGCGTCCACGAACGTGCGGAGCGCGGAGACTTACTGCTCGGCACGGTGGATTCCTGGTTGATCTGGAAGTTCACCCGGGGTCGGATTCACGTAACCGATGTGAGCAATGCCTCCCGCACCTTGCTCTTCAACATTCACACTCTCGACTGGGACAACGAGCTTCTTCAACTGCTGCACATTCCACGATCCATGCTGCCCAGCGTGAAGTCCTCTTCCGAGGTGTATGGCACCATTGATGATCAACACTTCCCCGGCGGGGTTCGCATTGCGGGAATCGCGGGCGACCAGCACGCCGCCCTCTTTGGGCAGACCTGTTTTCAACCGGGCATGGCCAAAAATACCCTCGGAACTGGTTCCTTCCTACTCATGAACACCGGCATCCAACCCATCTCTTCCTCAAACAATCTGCTCACCACCATTGCCTGGAAAATCGGCGACCGCACCGAATACGCACTCGAAGGTTCAGTCTTTATCGCCGGTGCCATCGTCCAGTGGCTGCGCGATGAGTTGAAAATGATTCAGAGCGCAGCCGAATGCGATGACATCGCGAGCACGGTTGAGCATGCCAACGGACTCTATCTCGTGCCCGCGTTTGCAGGCCTTGGTGCTCCCCATTGGGATCCCTATGCCCGTGGCGCGGCCTTTGGCATGACGCGCGGCACGAATCGCGCGCACTTCTGCCGCGCCGCGCTGGAGTCCATTGCCTATCAGAGTGCCGATCTGATCTGGGCCATGGAGAAGGACTCCGGCATTCACCTGGAGGAACTGCGTGTCGATGGAGGTGCCTCCCGCAGCGAACCGCTTCTGCAGTTCCAGGCGGATCTCCTGCAGACCCGGGTCGTTCGACCCAACATCGTCGAAACGACCGCACTGGGCGCGGCCTACCTGGCCGGTCTTGGCGTTGGATTTTATGAAAGCCGCGAGGAAATTGCGCAACACTGGACCATCGGCACCCGTTTTACACCACAACAACCCGCCGAGCGCATGCAGCAGCAGTTGCGAGGTTGGCACGAGGCCATCAACCGCTCAAAATCCTGGACGAACCCAGACTCCGATTCCGACCAAGCCTAATACTCTGTTCTGATTACTCACCCTTTCCCAGTGCTTCAAGCACAGCTTCCACCGAGGTAGTTGGAGCAAGGCAGTGGGTGCCCACACAGAGCTGCAGGTCATTGGCTGCCATCCCGGAATCCACTTCGAGCCAAAGTGGACGCCACGGGATTTCCCGAAGTGACGCCACCAGCGCATCAAGATTGACCTGTGCTCCCACTTTGAGCTGCGCTACCCCCATCGCATCCCAGGTGAGTGCCTCCAGTCCAAATGCCACCCCATTGGGCATGCGGCGCACCCGCTCCACATAGGCGCGCTTGAGAGAAGTCATCGCCTGCGAAAGCGCGAGGTCGTGCGACTGCACGGAGAGCAGGCTGCACAGGTGCAGCATGCCCGAATTGCCACTCGGATAGGCGTTGTCAAACCACTCCTTCTTCCGAACGATGTGCCCCGCAGCATCGCGGGTGGAGCAGAAGAAAAAACCATCACCTTCGGCATCCGCAAAGCGTTCCAACACTGCGGAAGCAAGGATCACCGCTCGCTCCCGGTACTGCTCGCAGAATCCAACCTGCAACCAGTCCGCCACCATCGCAAACTGCAGATTGGCGAGCGCAAAATTCACATAATCATCCAGAAATCCATCCCCTTCCCCAACAGCTCCGCTTTCGGGATAGGATACCGTTGCCAGCGTGCCATCTTCGCGACGGTGATGCTCCCAAAGCCAGTCGAGTCCTTGCTTCACCGTCTCCAGCCAGTCTTTCTCACCCCACACCCAGGCCGCAATGCTCAGTCCTCGCAGCAACAAGCCATTCCAGGCAGTCAGCACTTTGCGGTCCAGGGTCGGAGCGGGGCGCTGCTCACGCAGGTCTCTCAGGTCCTCAAGCACGGGTGCAAAACTGCGGTAATCCGCATCCTTCGCCGACCAGGGATAGAGGTTGAGCGCATCCTTTCCCCGAATGGCAAAGGTTTCGAGAAAGTCCTCCACACGCGAGGCGGGTACCGCCTCCCTCAGCTCAGCTTCCGACCACAGGTAGTAAGCTCCCTCTCCCGCTTCAGAGTCCGCATCCAGCGCCGCTGCAAACACCCCCGGATGTATCTGAAAGTCTTGCTGCAGCCACCGCACGGTCTTGCGAACCGCTGCCTCCAGTCCCTGCCAGCGATACTGGGTTGACGCCTTCGACAGCGTTTCCAGCAGCAGGGCATTGTCGTAGAGCATTTTTTCGAAGTGTGGCACACGCCATTCGGCATCCACACTGTAGCGGAAAAATCCGCCGCCCACGTGGTCAAACAATCCACCGCGCACCAGCGCGTGACAGCAGATTTGCAAGGCTTCATCAATGGAACGCGCCAGCTCCGTCATTTCCTGCTCGCAGGCACGCGTTCGCCGCACCGCCATCAGGTATCCCAGCGTCTGTGAGGGCGGGAACTTGGGAGTCCCACCAAAGCCACCCAGTCGCGCATCCAGTGTCTCCACGATCACCTGTGCTCCATCAAGCAGCAGGGAATTCTCCCAGGCACCAGGATCCTCGAGCGTTGGACCTGACAGATAGTGCAGGTTATTGCGGATGGCGTCCGCATTCTGCCGCAGCTCATCCCGCTGCTCACGAAACGCGTCCGAAATTCTCAACAGAAGGTGCGGCCAGGGAATGATGCCAAATCCCTGGTCCTCCGGAGGAAAATAGGTGCCACCGGTAAATGGGGTTTTGTCTGGGAAACAGAACACATTCAACGGCCACCCGCCCTGCTGGTTGAGCATCTGCACAGCCTCCATGTAGATCTGATCAACATCCGGACGCTCCTCCCGATCCACTTTGATGTTGATGAACAGGCGGTTCATCAATGAGGCAATGTAATCATCCTCAAAGCACTCGTGTGCCATCACATGACACCAGTGGCATGACGAATACCCGATCGATACCAGCACCGGCTTCTGTTCGCGCTGAGCGACTTCAAAGGCTTCCTCACACCACGGCCACCAGTGCACCGGATTATCGGCATGCTGGCGCAGGTAGAGACTGGATTGCTCGGCGAGACGGTTTTTTCCCATGATTGGATCAGATCGGTTCAACGGCTTAAGGGTTGGTATTGGTAAGAAAAATTCAAAAGACGCAAGGGTTACCATGCATACCATTGCTCACTGAATCAACCCCGACATCGCCTTCAAAAACCCCACTCATGCAAAAGGCGGACCCCAAAAATAGATCCGCCTCTTTCAATCAATTACCCGCTCCTGCGGGCAGTTGAACACAAAAAACTACTGCATCAGCTGGGCCACCAGCTTTTTGTAATTCACCGCTTCTGCCAGTGCCGTGGCAGCCTCAAGCGTGGTTTCACTACCCTCCACGGTAAGCAGTGCCGTGCCCGCAACGATGACATTGATATTTCCATAGTTATCAGACCATTCGACCAGGGCTTTCTGTCCGCCGATGCGCTCGATCTTCTTACCACTCGCACCGAGGAACGCCGGATTGTTCACAAACATCATCATGGACTGCAGCGCAGGAGAGTTGGCAGCAATCGTGACCGTCAGCGTTGCGTTGCCGTTGGAATACCGGGCCGACGCCGTATTGCCACCCCCAAAAAGGGACGCACCTGCCGACTGATATTCCGGTTCACCCTTCTCCCATCCGTCAGGTGCTTCCGGGAGGAACTGGCCCAGTTGCTCGGAAGCTTTCTGGTTGATCAGCTGTACGGCATAATTGAGACTGCTTGCGGCCTCCGAGTAGTTTTCGTCTGCATAATAAGCAGTCGCTTCCTCGATGGTTTCGGTCACATCATCCGCATGCAACAGCGGAAGGGCAACAGCGCTCAGAACAAGTGAGAGAGGGATGATCGATGATTTCATAGCTTGAATGTAGGATTCCACATCCGTCGTAGGACGATGCGGGATGAATTGAATGTAAATTGTCCCCATTCGATTGCAATGGACTCAACACATTTTCCGAAAAATTCCAGAACCTGGTTTGCCTGCAACGGGAACTGGCAATCTCCGACGCAATGATGCAGTGCCTTATTCAAACTTGATTTTGAATCCACCAGCACTCATCTTCGCGACATGACAAACTTCAAGCAGGCAACCTGGGGTGGACGGTTCAGCGAGCTGCCAAGCGAAAAGATGGTCGCATTTGGCGAATCCGTTTCGTTTGACCACCGACTTGCACCCTTTGATATTGCCTGCAGCAAGGCCCACTCCGCCATGCTGGCATCGGTCGGCATCCTCACCGAGACCGAACGGGACGCGATCCATGCGGGCCTCGACCAGCTCGCCACGCAAATCAAGAGCGGAACCTTTCAGTGGGATGTGCAGCTTGAAGACGTGCACATGAATATCGAACAGGCGCTCGCAGCCATCACTCCCGCAGCGGCCAAGCTACACACCGCGCGCAGCCGCAATGACCAAATCGCCACGGACATCCATCTCTACCTCAAAGCAGCCTGCGAAGAACTCATGCAGGGACTCTCCCGTTGTGCCCTCCGCCTGGTCGAACACGCCGAAGCACACCTCTCCACCGCCGCGCCGAGCTACACCCACCTGCAGCGCGCGCAGCCCATCACACTTGCCCACTACTGTCTGGCCTGGGTAGAGATGCTCTGGCGCGACATGCTCGAGTTTCGCGACACCTGGCAACGCGCCAATGTCTGCCCGCTCGGAAGTGGTGCCCTGGCCGGAACCACATTGCCGATCAACCGGGAGCACACGGCCCGCACGCTCGGATTTGTAGATGCAGAGGGTCAGCCCATCATCTCCGGCAATACCCTCGATACCGTGGCCTCACGCGATACGCTGCTCAAATTCGCCTACGCCTGTACCCAAACCGCCATCCATTTTTCGCGACTCTCGGAGGATTGGATCCTCTGGGCAACCACCGAGTTCGGTTTCATCCAACTGCCCGACAGCTACACCACCGGGTCGAGTCTCATGCCGCAAAAGCGCAATCCGGACGCGCTCGAACTCACTCGTGGCAAATCCGCCCGCGTGATCGGAAATCTCAATACCCTGCTCAACCTGCTCAAGGCGCAGCCACTCACATACAACCGCGACCTGCAGGAGGACAAACCGGCTGTCTTTGATTCTCACGACCAGGTGGCACGCATCGTCGACCTCTTTGAGGACCTGATCGCAAAGCTGCGCTTCCGCACGGACCGACTTGAGAAGGCAGCACTCGATCCCATGCTCTTCGCCACCGACGTTGCCGACTACCTCGTCGAACAGGGCATTCCCTTCCGTGAGTCCCACCACATCGTGGGCAAGCTCGTCGCCAAGGCGGAAGAACTGCAGGTCGGCATTCATGAAATCGACCTCAAGATCACCCGGGAAATCTGTCCCCTGCTCGACGAACGCTACCGCGAGATCTTCCAATTTCAACGCTCCATCGAACGGCGCAACGCATACGGCATGCCAACTCCGGAAAAGAATGCCGCACGAATCGCCGAGTGGAAGCAGCGCCTAAACCGTTCCCTGCTTCACTAGATTGCTGTACCGCGTTCTGGCGGGTTCCAAAAAACTTGGAATAACCAAGATTTTTTGTCGCAACCTTTTCACATTTTCCTATTCTGGATGGTTATGTCTATTGGCGATTCGGAACACTTGGAAAAACCGCAAACCGATTTATACGATGCTTCAAAAATTGAGAAGCTGGAAGGTCTGGAAGGGGTCAGAAAACGACCCGACATGTATATCGGTGACACCCACGAACGAGGCTTGCATCACTGTGTCTTCGAAATTGTGGACAACTCCATCGACGAGGCTCTCGGCGGGCATTGCTCGACGATCCACGTTGCCATTCACCTCGATGGCTCATGTTCCGTTCAGGATGACGGACGCGGCATTCCGGTCGACATTCATCCCGTGCACAAGATTCCGGCACTCGAGCTGGTACTGACCAACCTGCACGCAGGCGGCAAGTTTTCCAAGGGAGCCTATCAGGTGTCCGGGGGACTGCACGGTGTCGGCGCGAAGTGCGTCAATGCCGTTTCAGAGTGGTTCCAGGTCGAAGTACGCAAGGATGGCAAGGTTCACACGATGGCATTTTCCCGGGGCAAAACCACAGAAAAACTCAAGGTGGTCGGTTCGACCATGAAAACCGGCACCAAAATCACATTCATGCCGGATACGCAGATTTTTGAGGAGACCATCGAATTCAAATACGAAATCCTCGCCAAGCGCCTGCGCGAACTCGCCTTCCTGAATCCAGGCGTGGAAATCCACCTCGAAGACGACCGCAAGAACAAGAAGGAAATCTTCAAGTTCGAACGCGGCATCGCCGAGTACGTGGAGTACCTCAACGAAAACAAGAATGTCCTGCACGAACCTCCGGTGACCATTTCCGGGGAAGCCATTGCCAATCCGGAAACCCCGGATCTCAAGACCATCGTCGACATCGCCATGCAGTACAATGATGGCTACAATGATCAGATTTACGCCTACGCGAATTCCATTCACAACATCGAGGGTGGAACC
This sequence comes from Puniceicoccaceae bacterium, assembly GCA_040224245.1. Lineage (NCBI taxonomy): Bacteria > Pseudomonadati > Verrucomicrobiota > Opitutia > Puniceicoccales > Puniceicoccaceae > Puniceicoccaceae bacterium. Next base: position 13,848 of record JBEGIR010000065.1, read on the forward strand.
CACCTCTCGGGCTTTCGCACCGCGCTCACGCGCGTGATCAACAACTACGGGCGCCAGAACAATCTCATCAAGGAAAAGGATCCCAATTTCACTGGCGATGACGTTCGTGAGGGTCTGACGGCCGTCATTTCGGTCAAGGTGCCAGAGCCGCGTTTCGAAGGGCAGACCAAGACCAAACTTTCCAATGGTGAGGTTGACGGAATCGTGCAGAAAATCGTCGGAGAGGAGCTGAAGTTTTATTTTGAGACCAATCCTGCCATTGCCAAGCGCATCATCGACAAGTCCCTGAATGCCGCCCGCGCCCGCGAGGCTGCACGCAAGGCCCGCGAAACCGTGCGCAAGGGAGCCATGAGTGCGGGTGGACTGCCCGGCAAACTCGCTGACTGCTCGGAGCGCGACCCGTCCAAATGTGAACTCTACATCGTGGAGGGTGATTCCGCTGGCGGTTCCGCCAAGCAGGGGCGCGACCGTCGCACCCAGGCCATCCTGCCGATTCGCGGAAAACTTCTCAACGTGGAAAAGGCGCGGCTCGACAAAATTCTCAACAACGCGGAAATCCGTACACTGATTACCGCTGCCGGCACCGGTATTGGTGAGGCGGGCGACGGGGCCTTTGATATTTCCAAGGCGCGCTACCACAAGATCATTCTGATGACCGATGCGGACGTCGACGGGGCGCACATTGCCACCCTGTTGCTGACCTTCATCTTCCGCCACATGCGGGGTCTGATCGAAGCGGGCTACGTCTACATGGCCCAGCCACCGCTCTACAAGATCAAGCGACGCAAGCGTGAGCAATATGTCGAAAATGATGCACAGCTCAATCGCATCCTGCTGGAGCTGGGATCGGAGGGGGTACACCTCTACCGTCTTCGCGACGATCACTGGTTCACCAGCGAACAGATCGACCGTATCGTGGATCGCCTCTCCAAAGTGGAAGCCTTGGGCAATGGCATCACACGCTATGGTTGCTCCTTCGACACTTACCTCGACCAGCATGTGAAAGACAGCTACCTGCTGCCGCGTTATCTCGTCCGCATCCGCACGGGCAATGACGAAAAATTCCTCTTCCTGTTCAACGACGATGACCGTTCAAAGTTCTACCTGGAGTACGAAATACTTGAGGAAGATCAGAACGACACCTGCGTCCGTCACATCGAGAAGGATGGGGAGAAGGTGCAACAACGCATCACCATTCATGAGATCTATGAGTCTCAGCAACTTTCGAAACTCTTGCAGGAAATCGCGTCGATCGGATTGGATGTAAACCAATTCTCCCGCACCGAAAATCCGCGCTACCATCTGGTGGAGAACCGGGATGCATCCAACGAGAGCAAGACCGAACTTCGCTCCATTCTTGAAATCGTGGAACGCATCCGCGAAAACGGGCGAAAGGGTCTCTCGATCCAGCGCTACAAGGGTCTTGGAGAGATGAATCCGAATCAGCTCTACGAGACCACCATGGATCCCGCTACACGTCGTCTGCTCAAGGTGGACATCTCGGATGCCGTGGCGGCCGATGCCGTCTTCTCGATGCTCATGGGAGAGGATGTTCCCTCCCGCCGGGCTTTCATCGAAGACAATGCGTTGAACGTATCCGTTCTCGACGTCTGAGTCCACTCATCCACGGACCTGCAACCACCCTTCACTGACACATGGACAATCCCAACGAACGTATTTTTTCGACTAACATCACGGACATCATGCAGACCGCCTACATCGACTATTCGATGTCGGTCATTGTCAGCCGTGCACTGCCTGACGCCCGAGACGGACTCAAACCCGTACAGCGCCGCATTCTCTACGCCATGTTTCGCGAGGGTCTGCTGCACAATCGCCCATTTGACAAATGCGCAGGTGTGGTCGGGGAAGTACTCAAAAACTATCACCCGCATGGAGACTCCTCCGTCTACGATACGCTCGTGCGCATGGCGCAGAGCTGGGTGATGCGCTACCCGCTCATCGATCCGCAGGGAAATTTCGGATCGGTCGACGGCGATCCACCAGCTGCCTACCGTTACACGGAATCCCGCTTGCGCGAGATCGCGGAGGATCTGCTGCGAGGCATCGATGAAAACACGGTCGATTTTGTGCCCAACTACAAGGAGAGCACGACTGAACCCACTGTATTGCCCACTGCCCTGCCCTCACTGTTGATGAATGGCTCCACCGGCATCGCCGTGGGCATGGCCACCAATATTCCACCTCATAATCTGGGTGAACTGATCAATGGTCTCTGCGCGATGATTGACAATCCGCAGATCACTCTCGACGAACTCATTGAGCATATTCCGGGGCCGGATTTTCCAACAGGCGGCATCATCGCAGGCAAGTCCGGTATCCTCGAATACATGAAGACCGGACGTGGCATCGTGCGCGTCCGAGGTCGCATCGAGGTGGAAGAGGGAGAATCGAGGGACCGCATCCTCATCACCGAGCTGCCCTACAATGTCAACCGCGCCACCTTGGTTTCCAAAATTGCCGAACTGGTGGGAGACAAGGTCATCGAGGGTGTCAGCGACTTGCGCGACGAATCCGATGAGCGCACACGTATCGTAATCGAACTGAAGCGCGGGGTCATTGCGCGTGTGGTGATCAACAAGCTTTACCGCCATACCCAGCTGGAATCTTCCTTTGGAGTCATCCTGCTCGCGCTCGACCAGCGTCGACCCAAGCAGATGAACATCAAGGAACTGATGGAGTGCTTCCTGGAGCATCGCCGTGAGGTCGTCTACCGGCGCACCGAGTTCCGCCTGCGCAAGGCCGAGGATCGCGCCCACGTGCTCGAGGGCTATCTGATTGCATTGGACAACCTCGACGAGGTCGTGCGCATCATCCGGGACTCCAAAAACCGCGAAGAGTCCAAAATTCGCCTCATGGAGCGTTTCCCGCTCACAGCGCGCCAGACAGACGCCATTCTTGACCTTCGCCTCTATCAGCTCACCGGAATTGAGCGCGGCAAGATCGAGGCCGAGTATGAGGAGCTGCAAAAGACCATCGCCGAGTTGCGCAATATTCTCGAAAATGAAGGAGTGCTGCTCACGCTCATCAAGGACGAGATGCTCGAACTCAAGACCAAGTATGAATCCGAGCGACGCACCGAGATCACCATGGCAGAGGGTGAATTCCGCATGGAGGATATCATCCCCAACGAAGGCTGCATCATCACGGTTTCCCACAAGGGCTTTGTCAAGCGCACCAGTATCAACGAATACCGCTCACAGAAACGGGGCGGAAAGGGCGTGATCGGCACAGGTTCCTACAACGAGGATTTCACCGAGCACATGTTCACGGCATCCACCCACGATTTCATCATGTTTGTGATGAATAACGGACGGGTCTACGTGGAAAAGGTCTACATGATCCCCGAGGGAACTCGCACGTCAAAGGGACGCCAGATCAAGAATATCCTCGAGGTTCAGGAGGAGGAATCCATTGCTGCCATGATTTGCGTCAAGGAATTCACATCCGACCTGCACCTTGTCATGGGTACCCAACGTGGGGTGGTCAAGAAGACCAATCTCATCGACTACAAAAACCATCGCAAGGGAGGGATCATCGGCATACATATCGATGAGGGTGACCGTCTCATCGGTGCCGAACTCACCAAGGGTGATGATGAACTGTTCATTGTCACACGCAATGGCATGTCGATCCGTTTCCACGAAACCGATCTCCGGGACCAGGGCCGGGCGACGCGCGGGGTGCGCGGTATTCGCCTCAAGGACGAAAAGGATGCAGTTACCTCCATCGGTGTCGTGGATCGCGAGGCTACCTTGCTGGTCGCCGGAGAAGACGGTATTGGAAAGCGCAGTTCCTTTGATGACTTCCGCGTGCAGTCCCGAGCAGGTTCGGGCATCATTGCCATTAAGAACGACGCTGTGGCGGGTGCGCTCGCGGTCAAGGAAGACGATGAGATCATGATGCTCACCCTGGGTGGTCAGGCGGTGCGCTCCCCCGTCCGGGACATCCGGGTGATCGGGCGCTCCACACAGGGCGTAAGGTTGATCAATCTCGCAGCCGACGACAAGTTGATCGGGATCTGTCGCGTGATTGAAATTGACGAAACCGAAGCCTGATTCTGACCCGTCTTTGCAATCTCCATTCAGGCCGTTGAAGTCTTTCGACGGCCTGAAGCTGGAACGGCATGTGCAGGCTTCTCTCCAAACGAGGCTCAGTTGCCTGTCCAGTTTTCTGTAACAACTCAAAGCTTTAGAAGTTCTTCCTTCCGCATCAGTGCTTCCTTGGACTCGATGAGAAGCTCCGGGATGATTGACTCGCGACAGCCGAGCATTTCCAAAACCGCTGCATTTATCTCAAACGCCCATGCCGCCGTTCCGGGTGCGCCACCAATGCTCGCGCAAATCCAGCGACTGAGGTGCAGCATTGCTGCAACCTTGAGCTGTGTTCTTGCCTTTAAGGGTTCGAACTGAAATGCGATGGGTTCCACGATGTCATCCGGAAAATTCCAGTTCTGCATCAAGGCCGCTCCGATCTGGGCATGGTCAAATCCAAAGAGCCGACATTCCGCCTGCTGCAGCGTCATTCCATCCTTTTCGATAATCGAAAAGACCTCATGGTAGCGCGTTTCATACACTTCATCGATTACGGACTTTCCAATGTCGTGCAACAGTCCGACAGTGTAGGTAGTTGCCGGATCGCCAACATTCAAGCGTCGGGTCAGCATCTCCATCACAATACCAGTCGCTACAGAGTTGAACCATCGATCAGATGAGTCGATCTGATAGGACAGCATCCCCCGACCCACAAATGCCTTTGCATAGATGTTGGTCACAATGCGGTAAATCTCCCGATACCCGAGTCGTGCCATCGCTTCGTCAATGTCAGTGATGTCACCTTTCCCTCCATAGAGCGCTGAGTTGCTGACACTGAGGATTTTGGCCACCAATCCCGCATCGAGCTGCAACAGCTCCACGATATCCTCTCGCGAGCTGTTCACGTCATTCAAGGCGCGCAGCAGCAGAGGCATGACTCTCGGTGCGGGAGGCAAACTCTTTAAATTAGCAACAACATCCTGCACATTCATGAGAAGGAAACCTCCTGTTTTTCGTTAGGCAATGCAATCTGCAGCAGGCAATTCCCAGTGTTGAGATGAAGCGACCGGTTGCTGAATCCACCCAGAAATTGATGCGCCGGGATCACACCATGCTCACTCAGTTTCGCAAGCACAGCCTCCGCATTCTGCTGACCGATCTTGAACGTGTCCCCCGAAGCCATCACAGAAGCCCCACCTGCGATCACACAATGACTTTGCTCCAAGTCAGCCCCCATGCTGCTCAACATCGACAAGAATTTGGTAACACCAGTATCCGCAAATAAATAAGGTTGGACCTTGGCTTTCTGTACTGCAACGGACGAGGACGGCAGCATCACATGCAGAATTCCTCCCACTTTGTGCACCGGATCGCACATCACCACACCCACACAGGAACCCAATCCGAATGTACTCAGCGTCACATCGCTCTCTGCAGCAATTGCCATGTCACCGACACCCACCACAATGCTGCGGGTTGTGTTTTTGGCTGCGCTTGATCCAAATCCAACCATTTCGGCGGCAGCCTAACATAAAACTCCACCTAATACCGCTCAAAAATGACAATGAGCTACGCTCAGGAATTTTTCCGGAAGGATGCCCACTCCGCAGGCTCCGAGTGCTGCTCCAGCCACTGTTCCAACGCCTGCGGACTGACAAAGGCCACGCGCGATCCATTCTCAACCCACTCCAGCAGCTCTGCTTCATTATCCGATTCCGCATCTCGGATCTGGAAAATTCGCGGCATCAGTTCAAGTTCGCTTGACGCAAGATCTCCCACCACCAGATAGGGAGTGCCTTCGATACGGGTCAAAAATCCCGGAACCATGCGCTCTTCCAGAGAAACCAACACAGTGTTGTCCGCAATAGGAAGTGCCTGTATCTTCAATACCTGAGCTGCACTCGTGCCAGTCCACGTACCCAACACCTGATCACGCAGGTTGGAATCGCCCTGCAGCCATGCTTCCACATCCATGACTTCTGCCGTTGTCACGGTATCCGCCCCATTCTCAGCACGCAGAAATCCAGCCATGACAAAAATGCACAAGCCTCCCAACAGGAAGGGTTTGCGAAACAAAAGGCACTGGCGAATCAAAGACTGCATCATCATCGTATGTCTAATACTCGTCAAAATTTACGATTTCTTTAATCGAACGCAAGGCTTCATAAACCGTGATGCCCACACTGGTTGACAAATTGAGCGAGCGCAGTCCCTGCACAAGCTGTGGAATCTTTACCACGTGCTGAGTACCGACCGCTTCATGCACATGCGCGGGACAGCCCTGTCCTTCATTACCAAACAACAGATAGTCTCCCGGTCGAAAGGGTGCCGACCAGTGACTCTGCTTCCCACGCGTGCTCAGGAGCCAAAGCGAGGCTTCAGGTTCCTTGTGCGCCAGAAAACTTTGCCAATCAGCATGTTCGACCTTGTCCAGCGAATCCCAGTAATCCATGCCGCTGCGACGGATGTGTTTTTCACTCAATGCAAAACCCAGGGGATGAATGAGGTGAAGGCGCAAGCCTGTGTACGCGCACAAACGCCCAATGTTTCCCGTGTTTTGAGGGATTTCCGGCTGAAAGAGCACCACATGCAGCAGTGGTTTGGGTGGGAGCTTATCCGGCATGGTCGGAGCCTTTGTCATAAATTTGTGTTGCCCAGTTTCGGAGCGGCAATGAAAACTGATGAAATCCGCGATTCCATCGATCGGATTCGCGCACGACAACCATGAAAATCGGGATTGCCCAGATCAACACCATCGTTGGAGACCTCAGCGGAAACCGCACCCGCATGCTCGAGGCCTATCGCCACCTGATCGATCAGGGTGCGGAATGCATCGTTTTCCCGGAACTGACGGTCAGTGGCTACCCTCCCCTCGATCTGTTATTCAAACCCAGCTTTGTGAGTCAGTGTGTTGCCACCGCCACATCCATCGCGGAGCAGTCGACCATCCCGCTCATTTTTGGCTGTCCGGTCCCCAATCCCTCCCAGGTCGGAAAACCTCTGTTCAACGGCGCATACGTCTGTGCAGACGGAAAGGTGCTTCACATTGCGCACAAGCGCCTGCTCCCGACTTACGATGTCTTTGATGAAAAACGCTATTTTGAACCCGGAAAAACCCCTGAGATTATCGAGCTCGCGGGCAAGCGCATTGCACTGACCATCTGTGAGGACATCTGGGTCGATTCCGAAAATCAAAATCGCTACGATGTCGATCCTGTTCAGGAGTTACTGCCTCACCAACCCGACTTGCTGATCAACCTCTCAGGCAGTCCCTGGCATGTTCGAAAGACCGGATTTCGCCTGCGCTTTCTTGCCAATGCGGCGCGTTTGCTCGGTTGTCCTGCCGTTTATTGCAACCTCATCGGTGGTAATGATGAACTCATCTTCGACGGCGCAAGCAAGGTGGTGTGCGCAGAGGGCCTTTGCCGCCAGCACTTGCGTCAGTTCGAAACCGACGCTGCAGTGGTGGATCTCGATGCACTCTCATCCCTTCCCCCTCTCGATTCTCCTGAAAATGATCTGGACTGCATTTACAGGGCCTTGGTGCTCGGCGTGCGCGACTATGCGCACAAAACCGGATTTCGAAAGGCGGTTATCGGCCTGAGCGGTGGAATCGACTCCGCTGTCACCGCAGCCATCGCTGCGGATGCACTCGGCCCGGAAAATGTGACCGGAATCAGTCTGCCTTCGCAAATTTCCAGTCAACACAGTCAGGATGACGCCCGGGATCTCGCCCAAAATCTCGGCATTGCGTTTCACACCATCCCCATCGCGAATGTCGTCAGCGCGGTAGAATCGACTCTGGAACCTCTCTTTCGAGACACCCGGCGCGATGTCACCGAAGAAAACATTCAGGCCCGCAGTCGTGGTATCCTGCTCATGGCACTGTCCAACAAATTCGGCTCCCTGCTGCTCACAACAGGTAACAAGAGCGAAATGGCCGTTGGCTACTGCACTCTCTACGGTGACATGGCGGGTGGACTTGCCGTGCTCTCCGATGTGCTCAAGACCGTGGTGTTCGACCTCGCACACTACCTCAATCGAGACGGCGTCCGCATTCCGGAGTCCACCCTCACCAAACCACCGTCCGCCGAGCTGCGTCCCGATCAGAAAGACGAGGACTCCCTGCCTCCCTATCCCTTGCTCGACGCCATCCTGCAGCTCTACATTGAGCAGGGTCTCACCCGCACGGATATCATCGCCCAGGGGCACGACGCCGAGCTGGTCAATGAGATCGCGCGCAAGGTCGATCTCAACGAATACAAGCGCAAACAGGCACCTCCCGGACTTAAGATCACGCGCCTTGCCTTTGGCATTGGTCGCCGCATTCCGATTGTGCAGGGTTTCGTCGGCTGACTGATCTCCCACAACCCCATTCACAAGCGTTTTCACCATCCTGCTTCACCATGTCACATCCCACATCCGCTTCCCTTTTTTCCCGCGCCCTCGCCCGTATCCCCGGCGGGGTCAACTCTCCCGTTCGCGCGTTTGGCTCCATCGGCGGCGAACCCTTCTTCACTGAGCGCGCTCAAGGCTGCACCCTGACGACCACCGAAGGTGTGGAGCTGATTGATTTTGTGGGCACCTGGGGACCCGCAATCCACGGTCACAATCACCCGCGCATCCGCGAAGCCGTACAGGTTGCGCTCCACAAGGGGACCAGTTTTGGCACTCCCAACTGCTACGAGGTTCCCATGGCGGAACTCATCTGTGATGTCGTGCCATCTGTGGAAAAGGTACGCATGGTCAACAGTGGAACCGAAGCCACCATGTCCTGCATTCGCCTGGCACGTGGCTTCACCGGACGCGATAAAATCATTAAATTTGAGGGCTGCTACCACGGGCACAGTGACGCGCTGCTCGTCAAGGCCGGTTCTGGCGCACTCACTCACGGCAATCCTGACAGTGCGGGCGTCACACGAGGAGCAGCACAAGATACCCTGCTCTTACCGTTCAACGATCTGGAGAAGCTGGAATCGGTTTTCAGGCAGGCAGGATCGGAAATCGCTGCCATCATCGTGGAACCTTTCCCCGCAAACATGGGTCTGGTTCTGCCCGACCCCGGGTATTTGGAGGCTCTGCGTGCACTGACTCAGCAGTATGGCACACTGCTCATTTTCGATGAAGTGATGACCGGATTTCGCATCGCACTGGGCGGTGTACAGGAATACCTTGGCATCACTCCCGACCTTACGGCAATGGGAAAAATCATTGGAGGTGGATTGCCTGTAGGGGCCTTCGGAGGGCGTGCCGATATCATGGATTTCCTGGCACCCCAGGGTCCCGTGTATCAGGCAGGAACTCTCAGCGGCAACCCAATGGCACTCGCAGCGGGCATCGAGGCTGTTCGCATGCTAAAGGAGTCCAATCCGTATGCCGACCTTGACCGTCAATCCCGCATTCTCGCGCTTGCGATGGAGAACGCCTTTGAACAAAAGGGCATTCCGGTGCAGATCCCCCAGGTGGGTTCCATGCTTTCCGTCTTTTTCTGCGAATCACGCGTGCGTGACTACGACGATGTGCTTCGCTCTGAGAAATCACACTTCACCCGACTGTTTCACGCCTGTCTGCAGCGCGGACTCTTCCTCGCGCCGTCCCCGTTCGAAACCTGGTTTGTCAGCACCGCGCACGATACTGCTGCCATCGAACGCTCCTGCGATATTCTCACCCAGGCCATTGCATCGCTCTAGGTAACCAGCGACCCATCCTGCATTTCACCCACGACCCTTTTTCCACAGCCATGAGCGATCCCAAACCCAAGACCCTTTACACCCTCAAACTCGATAATGCGCAGATGGACAAGCTCCAGGCCTATCTCGACCATCACCTCTGGGCCTACTATGAAGTCGATCACGCCCGCTTTGCCTTCAAGGGCGACAAGGTCAACATCGTCGCATACCAAAGTGGAAAGCTGGTGATTCAGGGGAAAAAAACGGAGGACTTCGTCACCCATGTGCTCGAACCCGAGATCACCAAGGATCCCCGTCTCGGTTACGATGAGGTTCACCATCCCGAGTGGTTTGAATCCCATGCGGGCATGGATGAGAGTGGAAAGGGCGATCTGTTCGGCCCCGTCGTTGTGGCCACCGTGATCGCAGACCGTCCCATGATCGAAGCCTGGATCGAAGCAGGCATCCGGGACAGCAAAAGTGTCAGCAGCGACGCCCGCATCCTGTCGCTCGAAAAGACCATCCGCCAGACGCGCGGTGTCGTTGTCGAAACCGCCTGGGCCAACATGCGCAAATACAACGAGCTCTACGTGAAATTTGGCAATCTCAATAAGCTGCTCGCCTGGTTTCACGCCAGGGCACTCGAAGCTGCGCTGGACAAAAAAAGGGTGCCGTGGGGCCTGCTCGATCAATTTTCAAAACAACCCATCACCAAGGGTTTTCTCAAGACTCATAAAACGTTTGACCTGCGACAGCGCACCAAGGCGGAGTCCGATCCCGTCGTGGCCGCCGCATCGATCGTGGCCCGTGCCCAGTACGTGCGCGCCGTTCGCAAGCTCGAGGAGCAGGCGGGCATCTCCATCCCCAAGGGTTCGGGTTCCCCGGCGAAGAACGCACTCATCGAACTGGCCTCCAAGCTGGGACCCGAATGCGCACCCGATTTTGTAAAGCTGCATTTCAAAACAGCGACGGAAGCCATTGGGGCACTCAAGTGAATCCGTATTCCTATCCAGACAAAACCACACAATACGCTCAAGAATGTGCATTCCGACAAGGTTCTTGCAATCAGAACACACACGGAAGCGTTTCAGAGCATGAACGCGTTATTCACATTTTTCCGACACAATGACGTTGTATTCCAATGGGCTTGAATTTACATACTGAAGCATGGACGACCAAGATTTGCTCCAATCGGGGTTCCGGTATGCATATTCACTCTGCAATGACTACCATGACGCAGAGGATTATGTGCAGCAGGCTTGGTTCAAACTTCACCGGAAGTATGGAAAAGTAGAAACGAAAGCGTTGCTGTTCAAAACGATCCGAAATTTGCGAATGGATCGCTTGAGGCGCGACAAGATCGTTTCATTCGAGCCAATGGAAGAACGGGAGTTCGACTCCAACTCGGAGGTTCGAGCCTCCAAGGAGGATGTGAAGGCGATTTTGGAACAGTTGAGGAAAGAAGAACGCGAAGCGTTGTATTTGAATGTAGTGGAAGGTTACACAGCACAGGAAATCTCGGAGATGACAGGGTCGCCGCGCGGGTCGATTCTGAGCCTGATTCATCGGGCGAAGAAAAAACTGCATGGTGGACTACTGAGAGGTTATGACAGTGCACTGTGATGAACGAGTAGCAAGGTGGAGACATGACGGAAAACGAAATTGATCGGTGGATAAAGCAGCACTACGCATCGCTGTCCATGAGTGAGGCCAGGATGCAGACCATCCTGAAACGAACCAGCGAAATCAAAGGGACAACCCGACCGTTGAATGTGCTTCCATTTCACCAGCGGGCGTGGTTCTCATATGCGGCAGCAGCATGCATTGCGTTCCTGATTGTATCGGTGGTTGTCATTCAAACGACCCGACGCATGGACGCAGGGCAACCCATGGACATCGCCAATCAGGTCATCGGTCTCTATGCCATGCACCTCGAACCTGACGTCTATTCTGCCGATCTCAGTTCCATCCAGGCAGGACTCAACCACTCCGACTTTTCGATCATTCCGACCAACATGGAACCGATTCAGAACTATCAGGTTCGCGGTGGACGCAGTTGCGGCATGAAGGGTTTGAAAGCTGTGCATGTGGTGCTCGTCAACAAACAGTCCAAGCAGGAGAGCTGTCTCTACGTGCTGCCCGATGTTGAGGAGTTTCAACGCTTTCAGGACGCGCTGGTGGAGGTCGGCAATGAAACCGTGTCTTTTTGGCACGACAATGGTCGTTTTTTTGCACTCTACGATCCCGGCCGCCCATAAATTCACCTGTCTCTTGAGCGCTGCGAATCGGACTCGCTCCTACTTCTCTGCCGCGAGCTGGAAAACACGCACTCCGGGTTGCAGTAAACTTGCAACTTCACCTTTCCACTTGCAACTCGTAGCATCAGTCCCACCACTGAACTGACATCCCCCGAGCTTCGCTTTCAGTTCGCCAGAAGCCAGGAATCCGCTTTGCATAGGTCGCACCATGGCTCAGCGTTGGAAAGTAGTTTGTGAATACGATGGCACGGAATTTTCCGGATGGCAGGTGCAAGACAACGGCACCTCGGTGCAGCAGATCATTGAAACGCGCCTCGCCCACATTTTTGGATTGCCGATCCGCATCCATGGCAGCGGGCGAACAGATGCAGGTGTTCACGCCAGGGGACAGGTCTTCCACTTCGACGCAGATTGGTCCGACGGACCCCACCGCCTGCAGCGCGCCCTGAGCGGCACGTTGCCCCCCAGTATCGTACTGCGTCGGCTGACCCGCGCTTCCGCTGGATTTCACGCACGCTTCAGTGCGACCAGCAAGGTCTACGCCTATCGCTTTTACCTCGGGGAAGCCCCACCCCACCTCACTCGTTTCCACGCCTCACTTCACCCGGGCATCACGCGTCGGCTACATCCAGAGCGCATGCGGGAGGCTCTTCAACTCCTGAAGGGGTGGCATGACTTCGCCGCCTTTGCCGTCAATCGTGGAACCGCTTACCCCCACACCTGGCGCTGCATTCGCGAGGCCACGCTACAGTGCAGTGCAGGTGGACGCATCTGGACGCTGCGCTTTGAGGGCAATGGTTTTCTCTACAAAATGGCGCGCAGCCTCGCCGGGGCATCACTCTCGGTCGCAACAGGTCAGCAGTCGATCACCCAGCTCGAGGCACTGCTTGAGGGAAAGCTCGCACGCAAGGCCCATATCACGACAGCCCCCGCAAAGGGCTTGTCTCTGGAGCAGGTATTCTATACCAAACGGTCCTATCCTTCCCCTCCCCCTCATGCCCCAGAAAACCTTCAGCAAATCGAACTGGATCCGACTTCGTGAAGCCTTGCTCGATTTGCTATTCCCTCGTCAGGATCTATGGAGCCACGAACCTGTGCTCGATTCGGTGACGGGCGGAAAATACCTCTCAGCGACCTCCATCCGCTACCTTCGCTTCATCCATGCCCCAGTTTGCGACACCTGTGGATTTCCACTCTATGGGGTGACTGATGGAAGTGAGGCCTGCCAGCAGTGTCGGCATCTGGCATCGCCTGCATTTGAAAGCAACCGTTCGATGCTCCTGCTCAACCGCCTCGGTCGCCGCATCGTGCACGAACTGAAGTATCATGAGGGACTCTACCTGCTGGAAGATCTCGCATTTCTCGCGCGCAATCATGCCAGCTGGGACTTGAGTGAGCGTGTGAGGGGCCATCAGTTGGTGCCAGTCCCGCTGCACACACTCAAACTACGGGAACGCGGCTACAATCAGAGCCTGTTGCTGGCCAACGTGTTTGCACAAAATCTTGGGGATTCGAACACGTGTGTGCTCGATGCGCTCGTGCGAACCCGCGCCACCCATTCACAGACCCTCATGGATCGTCGCACCCGCATGCGCAATGTGCGCTCAGCATTTGCCATGAGGCCCGACGTTTGCCTCGATCCAAACCGTCCTGTCACGCTCATAGATGATGTCTTCACCACTGGTAGCACAATACACGCCTGCGCGCTCACGCTGCACAAAGCAGGAGTGAAAACCGTTCGTTCCCTCACCCTCGGGCACGGTTGAAGCAACCCCAACATCGCGGCACTGCGACGGGGTAAAAACAGAAAAACCGGCTACCAATCAGCTGCGATTTGCAGCCTTCACCAAGGATGCCTGTCGCGCCTTTGCATTCTTTGACAGATACTCGTCGATGTAGGCAATCGCTTCCTTCTGCGTCTGCTTTACCACTTTGATTCCACAAATGTAAAACCCACCCTGTGGTTGCTTGTAAATCGTATATCCCCGATGATCAATGGTTGTTTCGTTCATACTAACGTCGTTGTGACCTCTATGCTTAACGACAAAAATCGCGAAGACTTAAGCGCCAATACCTATTCTCTGGACCCAACAACAAGTCTCATGGGCAGGAGGGCGGTCAGCTCCTCAGTTTCCCGATGAAACCCGCATGCTCACGCTTTGGAGCATTCATCGATGTGTTTTGAACGGCTTGGTTTTCGCATCTTGATCGGAATCGCGAGGACGCCATACAGCAACACCGCAAGGGGAAAACTGATCACGCGCAATACCATCGCACCTGTGCACTTCCCGATCTTGCCTGGAATCGAGGTGGTCTGCTTTTCGATCTTCTCTTTCTCCGCGATGTGATGCTCCATCAGGTGGATCCACGTCACGGGGTCATACTTGCGCTGGAAGGAGTCGTAATACTCGTGTCCATTCATGCCTTTGCGTGGAAGATCCTCACACTCGATGAACTCCTTCAGCAGGGATTCCACGGATTGCTCTGGTTTCAGGTAAAACCCACAATCGTATTCCTTGACGATGTCGACCACTTCACTCTCCGGATGGCCATACACCATGATCGGCTTCGAGTGTTTGAGGTAGCTAAGCATCTTGCTGGCAAAGCAGATTCCCGGACTCAGCCAGGTTCCCCGATGCGTCATTTCGCTCAACAGACAGGCATGCGCCGCCACAAGTAGTGCCTCATGATCCAAGTCTGACAGCAGGCCCTGGAAGATGATGTTATCCGCACCATTCTCTTTCACGAGGCGGGTCAGATTTTTCTTCTGCGCTCCCTGCCCGCAGATCACCAGCATCAATTCAGATTTTTCAAACGCTGAAACCGCCGGTATCAGATCATCCAGCACCTGCTTGTCTCCCAAATTGCCCGTGTACACGAGCAGTCGACGGGTCGGATACGCATTTCGAAAATGTTCGACACGATCAGGGTCCACCTGACCAGCTGCATGCGCTTTATTGGAAAGAATGATGACATCGTTTCGCATGCCCGCACGCTCCAGGTTTTCCTGCAGGCGTTTTTTCATGCGCGGGCTGATCGTGGACAATGCTTTTGCCCCCATGAATCCAATCTTCTCCAACTGCCGCAACATTGCATGGCCAGCACCAGGCAATCGGGTCGTCTCAAAGGCCGCCCCGATTTCGTCATCCTGCAGGTGAATCGCATAGGAAGCATTCTTGACCTTCGCAAGCAGGCGCAGCACAGGCCCGATGGTGAACGGTGGACTCACCCCAATGTAAAAATCCGCCGGCGGCATGAACATCAGCTGCAGGGTCGACGATACCACGAAGCTGATCTGCTGCACGACCCGCTTGAGGAAGGTCGGCTGCCTGGGAACATAGAGCCAACACCGGCGTACGGTCACGCCGCGAATCGAATCCATTCGAAAGATTCTGCCTTCATCCCGTTTGTCCTTTGCCCAGGCGGGATAGTAGGAAAACGCAGTCACAATCGTAACGTCATAACCCTGCTCGACCAGAGTTTCCGCCAAACGGGTGGTCTGAGGTCCAATCCCGGTCGGTTCTGGAAAATAGTTGATGCCCCACAGCGTGACCCGCCTTTTCCCCTTCGGTTTCGGTTCCTCCAGGTCGTGATCACTCAAGTCGTAAAAGAGTCGAGGGATGAACACATGGGCCACGGTAAGGATCAGGAACGATGACACAAAGCTCGTGCCCACCACCGAGCGACTCACCGCAGGATCGCCCGTCACAATCAAAAATCCCATTACCCCCAAATACACGATCACGTTTTCCAGCAGCGACGCCCCCATCGCGTTTTTCCAGCCCGGAGCAAATTCCAGCGTGCTCTTTCCTGTCAGCAAGGGAATTACAAAGTCAATCGACAGCAGATAGATCAGAAACAGAAGGATAGCGCTTCCCATATAGCCGTTCGCACTGGCAAAGGCCTGCGTCAGCATCGAATGGATCAGCACATTGGCCGCGTAAACCAGAATCGCCAGAACCGCGTAGGACCACTTGTTGATGAGGGTATAAAAGTTCATTGGCAAATTGGGATCTCCCCATGGGTTCAGGGATTCCCCCGATTCAGCGCAAATGCTTCCGCACCCTCCCTCCGCCGTCAAATCCAAAAATCACCTGCTTTCATCGGTCGAATCCCGTTTGGGCGAACCCCTGAGGACTGGTTGCACAAATGCATGGCAAATAGAAAATCTTGCTCAAGTGGCCAGAAGCACCAAGTTCGAACCGTAGCGCGACCTTCCAGCTCGCGCCTCATCTTCAGCTCACTCCGGCTCCCAAAGATGACAACGCCTTCTTCTATTCCGTCACTTGGCTCGGATGGAGCTGGTAAGCTTTCGCAATCTCATGGATCGGTTCGCGTTCCCTAATCGCCTCAAGGGCAACTCTGCTTTTAAACTCTGCGGTGAACTTTCGTCTCTTTTTCATTTGCTGCTTATCACTCTTAGCAGCTTCTCATTTCTGTCCAACTTTTCCCGACCGGCTCAGAAGGCAAGCGATGTAATATAATTCAGTTGTTTAAACCATAAATAGTATTAGCCCCGAAACCTGTTGAGTGTGACCTGTCAGGGAAGATGTTTTCCAGCTTTCCTGAAAACCAGTGAGGCTTTGGTGATACTGCCCTGACCAAAGGTATTGTTCACCTTGTCCAAGACCTGATAGAGGCTTGCCTGCACAGGGTCTTCACGGAAGAATAAATCCTCCTGCTGCTCATCGCTCATGTTCATGGTATTGAACCCGATACCGCGCACGGCAACGCGCTTTCGAAGCAGCGCGCTTACAGTGTGCATGACGGTTGTTTCGCAGGCTTTGAGAATAAAGTCATCGACACTGGTCGGTCCCTCCGTGTGAAACGGAAGGTCCAGTCCCTTCCATTTGCTGCCTTCAAGGCGAAGGTAGCAGCAATAACGGCTCGCTTTTTTACCATAACCCCGCATGCGATAGGCAATCAATGCGATGGCCTTCAGCAATTCGGTCCTGATTTCGTCCGAATCCAGACTCGGCTTTGTGAAGGAATGCATGTAGCTGATTTCGCGAGGAATGTGCGAACTCTGATCCATGACTTTGGCAACATCACGCCCGGCGCAGGTCAGATAAAGCATCTTGCCAAAACTGGCGCCAAACAGTCGCTCAAACACCAACGATCCTCTGGAAACCGCATCCGCTATGGTGTGAATGCCTTCAGCATTGAGCTTGGCGATGCGTTTGCGGCCAATGCCCCAGATGCTTCCAACAGGAAGCGGATGAATGCGTTCCTGCACATCGGTTTCATCAAAAATAACACTCAGTCCATCGGGTTTTTCAAGATCGGATGCAACCTTGGCATAGGTTTTGGAACGGGCGATTCCCAAGGAACAAACCAGCCCCAACTGGCGGTGGATTTCCGCTTTCACCTCCCTGGCGAATTGTATCAGTTCACCCTTCGAACTCTGGGCATGATGAGTGATATCGAGGAAGAACTCGTCAATGGAATAGGACTCGAGCGTCGGGGTGAAGTGCCGAAGAATGTCGGCGATATCTTGTGAAATCGACTGGTATTTCACAAAATTGCCTCGGAGCGGGATCAGGTGGGGACATAAGCGCACCGCCTCAAGGTGGGACATGCCAGTTTTGATCCCAAAGGCTCGGGCCTCGTAGGAAGCGGTCGTGACAATGCCCTTGGGAATACCGTTCTCCCCACGCCAGGCGCCAACAATGACCGGCATGCCATACAGGTTGTAAGCCTGCTGCTCAACCTGGGCGTAAAAGCAGTTCATATCAAGATGCAGGTAAAGTCGTGCCTTGCGATCACTGACGTGCTGGTGAGCTTCGTTAACCGTATTGTAAAGCGTGATGCGATGCACGTGACGGACCCAATCGTAGGAATGGTCTTGCATAAAATTAAAGTGAACATTTGTTTACTTTAATATGATCAGCGATTCAACCCAAAACATTGATGCCTACGTCCTGTTCACTGCAAATGGGAACGGACAGGGAAATGGCCGCAGGATCGAGATCCGGGCCTTTCGCACCCCTTCCGGGCAGAGTCACCGGATCCGGAAAATCCGACAGGTCTACGTGGATCGCAAGGGATCGCACGCCCACATCCACTACATGGTGGAAACTGAAACATCCGCGATTTTTGATCTGGTATTCGATACGGCGAAACTCAGGTGGTTTCTGGTGCAGGAATTGGACGACACCCTTAGCCCGGAGTGACTAAAGGGATGATGGCCTCACCCAGGGTGAGTTTGTGGAGTGCCGCAGTGGCGGCGCGTTTCCCAGTCTTGCTACTGCGAGTCGATCGCTGAAACAACGTTTGTATTATTTCAGCATCCTAAAGACAAATCGATGTCAGATGCTGAGGAAAAGATCGACGGTGGCATTGCTCCAGTCGTGGCTGCGTTCGTCGTAGCGCTCAAAATCATATCCATAGGCACGTGCCAGGCCGGAGGTCCAGATGTCACGCCAGGCATTGGCGACGCAGTCGGGCATCGTTCCATGAGCGACCTTCTGGAGGTAGCGTTGGCTGGGAATGGTGAGACTTTGCAATCCGGAAAGGTCGGGTGCATCGAGCGCGACCTTGCATCCGATAAAGTATGAAAACGGGTGTCGGTGGTCGCCTTCATAGGCAAAGTAGACTGCGT
>JBEGIR010000066.1 GCA_040224245.1 Puniceicoccaceae bacterium
TGCGCGGTATCCGCCAGCTCTTCAATTGCCGCGAGCGGGTAGAGCGTGCCCCCTTCCGTGCATTGCGTGATGCTGACCAGTCCGGGAAGGGTGCCATGCACTCCGTGGGATTGTTCGAAGACCGGTGCAATGGATTCGGGCTGCAACTGCCCGTTGGGTCCTGGTAATGGGCGTAGTTGAATTCCGGGCAGGAAGAAACCCGGTGCATGACATTCGTCATTCTGGATGTGCGCCCATTCGTGACAGATCACCGATTGGTAATTGCGGATGGATGCAGCGATGGCAAGGCTGTTGGCAGAGGTCCCACCCGCGACGAAGTACACGCCACAGGGGCGCTCGAACCAGATTTCAAGCACGCGTTTAGCGCGTTCGGTTGTCGGATCGTCCCCATAGGCGGGTGCGTGGTGCAGATTGGCTTCGAGCAAGCCGCGCAAGGCCTCAGGACTCATGCCTGCGTTGTTGTCGCTGGCGAAATTGCGGTGTTTCATACGTCAGTGCGTGCAGTGCGTCAGCATCCATGCAATCAGGACAGCAGGGAAATGACAAGGGTTTCGATTTTCTGAACGCGGTTCATAAACCAGCCAATCTCCAGGATGATGCGAAAAAGTGATGCAAAATACGATACGATTCAATTGCGAAGAATCTGTAAATTCCACTTGCGAAACACGGCGGCTTGGTATTAGATTCCCCAGTTTTACCAGTTGAATTTTCCAGCTCTCCAAGCTGAATCCCATTTTTCATTCGGCCACGAATGAAGAGCGAGAAAGAAAAAGCATACTAATCATCAAAGGAGCCGCTCGATTTCGAGCGGCTTTTTTGGCATTCAAATCATGCCTTTGTTCGCCTTGTCAGCTCCTAGGTGATAAGATGGACTCAGAAAGGGCAGCCTCGCATACCACCACTGCATGACCCGGTAGAGCGGATGCATGCGATCATCCGTGGAAACGGTAAATCGATGACTGGCGGTGCAAACAGTGCCTTCGGGAGTGTGGGCGCGAACCTGCAATTGATAGGGGCCTTGAGGGGCAAGTATGTCGATGGCGAAACCACCCCGATGCGTACTTCGATCGCCCGATGCGTCGGTCAGTTCCCATTGAACATCCAGCAGGGGAACGAAGGGTTGATCGGGAGGCGGCAACAGTTCAAAGCGCAGGGGTTGAAGGTTGCGCTGAAGGAAGGTTGCGCTGTGTTGCACCAGACGCAGATTGTTGGGTGTGCTATCCAGCCAACGTATTTTAAATGGTGCCTGGGCAGATTCCTCATTCAGAGGCTGCGCTGTGTTCATCTCAGCGGATTGAAAATCGAGGAACAGATGGATAGGCTCATTTGCGCGTTCTCCCACATCATCGAGTGCATCAATGCGCAGCGTGATGCGGTTGTTCCGCCCACGGTAGTCATGGATGTGCCACCCCCCGGGGGAGGGGAACTGCTCGATCATGCTGCCATCCCCCCAATCGATTTCGATGGTGTCAATGTGACCATCGGGGTCCCAACTGTTCGAGGTATCGAGAATGGCACGCGCCCCGCCTTCGTGCGGGAACAGGGCGATCATGGATGCATGCAGCACGGGACGGAAATTGGTTACGGGTGCGGTAGAATCTACCTCTGCAACACGCACAACCGTGCGATCATAGTCCCATTGCCCAGCAGCATCCACCACCAACAACTGCACTGTATAGGTTCCCGGGTTACTGTAGGTGTAGGTGGATGTCAGGGATTCAGGGTCTACGGGAAGGAAGGCTGATGCTTCTTCTCCCCATGAGATGAAGTAGTCCAACTGTTCTGTCTCCATTTCATGAAACGAATGCCCCGCAAACGCACTGATGCTTTCACCCGTGCGGGCGTGCTTGCGCTCCAGCGTTAAGGCAGCGACTGGGCCATGGTGCATGTCGTCCTGACGGGGATTGAAGGTGGTACTCAACCTTCGTGCGGGTTGGGAGCTATCGGATTGCAGGATGTCCAGTGCATACCGTCCTGGCTGGGGAAGGCGCGGGATGGTAACATGCAGCGGCTCAGGGTCGGCTCGCAATGGCGGTATACCGGGAATTACGATGTTTTCACCGCTATCGAGCACAAAGGAGAACCCGCTTGGTCCGTGTGGAAGAGCTTCGCTTTCTGTTATCGTGAGTGAACGCCCCATGAAGTGGTGACATAGCTCACTGAATCCAGCGATTCCAAGGACACCCAATGCTGCCGTAAGAAGGCAACGGCCCAAGCGGTTCCGCTTGCGTGCGACGGGAGGATTGCTGTTACCTGCAACCGATTCAGGTGATTGTGCGGGCGCTTTTGCATTCGGTGCGGCAGAGATGGGCGGTTCGAGTTCACGGGGATCTGGTTCTGCATCCACCCGGCGCAGCACCGCTTTGCCTTCAAACTGAAAGATCAGTTTTTCAATCAGGGATTCCACCCGGAGGTTGGCTCCTGCAAAATCAGAGTGCAGTCCCCAGAGAATGATCAGGCGCAAGTCGAACTCTGTTTCAACCACCCAGTACAATTCCGGATGGGATTCCGGGTCGGGCAGGGTGAATTCGCGACAGGCCATCTCTTCATTGAAGTGCAAGCCCCCTTCCTGCACGCGGAGCACATAGGCGTCAATCGCCTGTTGCAGGGATTCGAGCAACACCGTCGGGATCAGAGTTTCTTCCAGACAGGCAGCCCGAACTGCGGTGATTGGCGGATCCATGGTCGTGAGGTCATAAAACAAAAATCCTTCGTCGTCGGTTCGAATGCCCGGGAAAAAAGATTGAAAACACGAGCGTATCCACCGCCCCTCCCGAAAATAGGAGCGCGTTTCAGAGAGGTATCGCTTGATCCGCAAGGAATCCGGATCCCGTATCCAGCATTTGTCTGTATCGAAGCGAATGGACATCTCTCAGGTCGATGCGCACACCATAGAAGGCTATGCCACGGAATCCAAGTTTTAGTTGAGTTTTTCGCACGATGGGCTGGGACGAAAATCAGGGTATGCCAAATACTCAGGCGGCATTATGAACTTGACCGGTTCAGGCTTTGCAAATGGCTTGGATGCATGTCACTCAAAGTGCTTCTGAATGGTGCCAGGGGAAGAATGGGCGAGGCCATCCTGCGGGCCGCCGACCCGGCGATTTTTGATGTTTGTGATCGACTGGATGTGGATGATGAGATGGAGCCGGCAGTTGAACGCTGTGACGTGATTGTCGATTTCAGCCACCACGAAGCCACTTTGCATCTGGTGGAACTCGCAGCTGCTGCCGGAAAACCCATTGTCATTGGAACCACGGGTCATACTGCAGAGGCGCGTCGGCAAATTCTGTCGCATCAGGATCGCATCGCCATCGTCTGGTCGGGGAACTACTCGATTGGCATGAATCTGCTCTTCTACCTCACCAATCGGGCAGCAGCCACCCTTTCGGAACTGTACGAACCTGAGATCACCGAAGCCCATCATCATTTCAAGAAGGATGCGCCAAGCGGGACAGCTGTGGATCTTGCACGCCGGATATGTGAAGGCAGGCAGTGGGATTACGATGCGGTGGTCGTTCATGGGCGTTCGGGAATTACCGGGGAGCGGCCCGCGCGGCAAATTGGAATGCATGCCGTGCGCGGAGGAGATGTGGTGGGTCAGCATACGGTCAGTTTTTTTGGAGACGGTGAGCGTGTGGAGCTGAAGCACCTCGCTACGGATCGCAAGATTTTCGCACAGGGCGCATTGGCTGCAGCCAAGTGGGTGGTTGGAAAGCCAGCCGGATTTTACGAAATGCAGGATGTGCTCGAGCTCCGCTCGTAAAACCCTTGTGAGTTACTCAACCCAACGATTTCACGAGACATGATCGCATTCCTTGAGGGCATACTGGTGGAGGCACAACCGCTGCGCGTGGTGCTCGACGTGAACGGCGTGGGTTACGAGATCCACGTGCCGTTGTCGACCTCCACACAGACGGGGTCTCCAGGAGGAAAAATCCGCCTGCATACCCAACTGGTCGTTCGTGAGGACAGTCATCAGCTCTTTGGATTTGCTTCGCTCCAGGAGAAAGCTGCCTTCATCGCCCTGACCGAAAAAGTGTCGGGCATTGGACCCAAAATTGCACTGAATATCCTCAGTCGTCTCACTGTGGAGTCCTTGCGCAGTGCAGTCGCTTCCGGAAACGTGGCACTGTTGACTCAGTGTCCGGGCATCGGGAAAAAGACCGCAGAACGCCTGGTGCTCGAATTGAAGGATGTGTTTGCGAAACAACCCGTGTTGCAGGGGGCCACTACGGTGGGATCGGTATCCGGAGCGGCTGGGATGGGGACCTCGGAGCGTTCGATCCTGGACGATGCGGTTGCTGCGCTGATTACGCTCGGATTCAAGCAGTCAGATGCCGAGCGCCGCGTGGAGAAATGCATGGCATCCTTTGAGCAGGCACCCACCGTGGAAGTCCTGATTAAAAAGGCCCTGAACGGATAAACAGAAGCGGTGCCGCAGAGCAGCATCAAGACGCAGGAGCGCTTGCAGCGTCGGAGTTCTTTTCTTTCGCATCGGGGTCTATTTGAATACGCTCCGGTGCGGAGGGCGTTGATGGATTGAGCAGTGAGGATGGTTCTGGAAACCGGGCCTCAAGTCCCTCGAGAATGGCTTGTTCCAGTCCAGTCACGGGAACCTGCATGGGAGTTAACGGATCTGTCTCCCATTGAAAGGAGTTTGGGGATTGAGTGAATCCTGAATCTGTTTGCGATGGCATGGTCTCTGTTTGCGGCGTCAGCAACATTGGCATGCCGAAATCTGAGGATTCGGATAAGGAAGCAGGTTGATTTGGCGGCGATGGAGTTTGAGTTACAGGCACGTTGTTCCGGTTTTGCAGTGTCCACGTCAGAATCAAGATGATGCCGATAATGGCCAGAAAAAGCAGCAGTGCCGGATGATGCCAAAGGAAGTCGCGCAGCAGGCGAATACTGCGAAAACGCCGCCGGTGCTTACGGCGTACTCTCTTGAAAACCCGATGCTGTTCGATCACATCCCGCTCAATTTCCTGGTGCGGAGGAGCTGTTGAAGCAGTAGTGCTTTGCGCTGTGGGACTGGACTGCAAATGCGAAGGTTTTGGCTGTTTGTTTGACGCGTTTGCATCCGTTGAGTCGGAGCGTGCCAGACGTGCCCGAGCTGCAGCATGCTGAGAAAAGACAGGATAGGATTCACCGGTGGATTCGTGGAAGGTGCTGCGATAGCCGCGAACGGTGGCAATCGCATCGCAAAAACGGTCGTATTCACTGCGGGACAGGGACTTGCGTTTGTATTTTCCCAGCAGAACGTAAAATTCATAGGCCTTCATCAGACAAGGGGTGCATGCTGCGGCTACAGTTTATTCCCCTAGTCAGTTCGATTTGTATCGTGAATCAAGCCCATTCTAATGCAAAACGCATTGCACTTTGTGTT
Organism: Puniceicoccaceae bacterium; assembly: GCA_040224245.1. Lineage (NCBI taxonomy): Bacteria > Pseudomonadati > Verrucomicrobiota > Opitutia > Puniceicoccales > Puniceicoccaceae > Puniceicoccaceae bacterium. Next base: position 5,390 of record JBEGIR010000066.1, read on the forward strand.
CGATTCTGGAAGAATAATCCATTGACAGGTTCGAAAATTTTGGCATCGTTTTCCCTTTTTCCGGGTTGGTAGCTCAATGGTAGAGCAGTGGCCTTTTAAGCCATTGGTTCCGGGTTCGAATCCCGGCCGGCCTACCACTTTTGAACTCCCCAAGCGCGCTTGGGGAGTTTTTTTATAAGCGAAGTCGTGCTTCTCACTCGAGCACAAAGGTCAACGGACCTGACTCGGCCTCAATTCGAGCGGAGAGGGTTTGCTGATCCTGCAAACCTCGAAGGGTGACATGACTCGATTGCTCACCCTTTACCTTAACCCAAGGCGTTTCGGATGAGGCGATGCTGGCACCTTCGATGTGCACGTGATTTACCCGGTCCAGCACGATGGGAGTATCGTGGAGGGTTTCGAGAGTGAGATTCTTGATGGAGAGATGTTGACCGTCTGTGATACGGATACCCTCGTTCGCGCGAATGTGCAGATTTTCAAGGTGAATGTTTTCGATAGCCAGTTCAGGTAAGCCAATGATTTCAATCGCGCGCGCGGCACCATCGCATTCAATATTTTTGATATAAAAATTGCGAAATGCAGCTGGAATATCGGTTGCAGGCTGCACGGTACTGGAGCCGTAGAACATGTTCAGGCGAATGGCCTGCCCGCCCATGTCCTTCATCTTGATGTCCTCGATCCAGATGTTCTCCACCACACCTCCACGACCTCGCATCGATTTGACCCGAAAGCCACGATCAGTACCCACAAAGACGCAGTCGTGGGCATAGACGTTGCGCACGCTACCCGACATTTCACTGCCGCAGACGACTCCGCCGTGTCCTTCATTGGCAAAAATATTGCGGATGACGACATTTTCGGTGGGTCTGCCGACGCGCCAGCCATCTTCGTTGAGTCCGGATTTCAGCACCACGCAGTCGTCACCAGTGGAAAAATAACAATCCTCAATGAGCAGATTTCGGGTGGAATCGGGATTGATGCCATCGTTGTTGGGACCGACGGTGATCACCTTCATGCCCCGCACGATCATATTGGAGCAATAGACAGGATGCACGGTCCACATGGGACCGTTGCGGAATGTGACATTTTCGATCAGAATTCCCTGACAGGAGATGAACTGAACAAAATTCGGCCGCATCCCATCCTCGGGGGTTCCGAGAATGCGTTCGTGCGGTGGCACGCCATCGACAATCATTTGATACAGGCGTCGTGCGGTGGGTGCCTGTCGGTTGTATTTCCATTCCCACCATACCTCGCCCTGACCATCGAGAAGTCCATCGCCTGTGATGGCAATGTTGCGCAGCCCGTTCCCATAGATGGGTGCGGAGTAGTTATAACACTCCATGCCTTCCCAGCGCGTGAAGACGACGGGCAGGTAGTCTTCCAGATCCTGAGAAAATTTTACGACGGCACCTTTGGAGATGTGCAAATTGACAAAACTCCGCATGTGGATGGGACCCGTGAGCCAGGTTCCTTCGGGAATCACGACCCGTCCTCCACCTGCCTCGTGGCAGGCAGCGATGGCCTGCCGGATGGCATCGGTCACCTTGTGCTCACCTCCCTCGACGGCTCCGAATTCGACGATGTTGAAGTCCCGGTCAGGAAACTGGGGCACATGTAAGGTAGGCATATCAAAGTAAGGACTGAGATTTTCGTAGACCGTCGCATCGCTTGCGCGAAAATCGGAGGGACGCACGGTGTAGGGGTCCTTGTGCTCGGTAGATATCAGGCGGATCTGGTCGAGGTGGGTACCCGCGACGCGGTGGTGAATCGTCAGCACATGGGTTCCTTTGCTGAGATCAAAGAACACCTCTTCTGTAGGATTTTCGGTCGTGAAGCGCCGCCACACCCAGTTGTCAGCCCAGTCGTAGATGCGCCAGACACGGGTCTGACCCGCAAGCGTCACAAAGAAGGAATCTTCACGGGTACGGGGTTTGCCCGGCGTGAATACTTTTCCCCAGAGCTGATATTGTCCTGGATGATCGACTTCAAACTCGAGTGTGACCTGTGCGACGGACTGGTGCACATCGAGCACATTGCCTGCGGTTTCGGGCACGGTGAGATAGGCTCCTTGTGAGGCCTGTGGACTGGTATCGCGCTGCATGGGCGCAGTCCAGGTGCCGGATTCGGCTTCGATCAGGATCTCAGTGGCATGCGTGGCCAGTGTTGTCAGCAGCAGCGCAAGTTGGCTGATGAAGAGGGGAAGGGTATGTTTTTTTTTCATGGGTATGATGCAATGGATGGGGTAATGGGTTATGGAGCAAATTTGCGTTCCATCCGGGTCGCCGTGTTGCCGACGAGTTCGCCATGGTGAACGTTCCAGTCTGCAAAGTTTTCCTGCTCGGGGTGGTCGGGTAGGTCACCGACGAAACGGAGTTGATTTGAACCAGCGCCCTGCACATAGCGCAGGACGCGACCGTCTTTGCGCAGCTCGGGATGGCCGCGCACCGTGATGGTTTCATCAAAGACCAGGTCAATTTTATCGGCCCCATGTTGTTGTATGCTTATCACCTGGGGGGGAATCGTTTTTTCGGGATCCCACTTCCCGTCGAAAGTCCATGAAGCGGAAATTTCGTGTGCCTCTACCGATGGTGTTCGTTCTCTGAGGTTGTCCGAAGTCCAGGTGAGATGCTCGCTCTGGGATGCGTGAAAATACACACGATCACCCCAGTTATCCGGGCGATTTTTGGATGGGTCCTCATAGCGGACGCGGTAGATCGGCCGATCCATCACTTTTTCGGAGAAGTTGCAACCGATGAAATAGAACTGGGCGTCGTAGTGGTGACGTCCCAGTTCGAAGGGAACGTCTCCATCAAACGAGCTGTTGTGCACGACCAGTTTTTGCGAAGCATCGTATCCGCCGGCATGCCAGACCGCTGCTGTTGTTCGCACACAGTGAAAGGTGCTGGAGGTGATGTAGCACCAGCCGCGCGGACACACAAAATCAACTGCACCGCGAAAGTCGCAGTTGGCGTGATAATACATGCCGTTTTTATAGTTCCAGAGCGAAACCGTATCCCCTCCACGACTCCAGAGATTGGCATTCTGGATGAGTGTGCGTGTTCCCTGTCCATAGACTGCAAAGGCGTGCACCGAGGTGTCGGGCTGTGTGTTTTCAATCGTAAGGTTTTCAATAATGATGTCGTCACCAAACAGATTGACGACCGCCGGCCCGATGGCATCGGGAGCGTCAATCCACTTCTGCCGGGGTAGATTTCCGATGATGCGCACGCCTTCGCGGCTTTCTCCCCTGAGCGTAATGAAGTCCTGATCGATACGGATCTTTTCTTCATAGGTGCCGTTTTTCAGGTAGATCACCGTTCGCTCGTAGCAGAACATCGGCAGGCTGGCGATGGCTTCACTCAGGGTGCGGTGAGTCCCTTCACCGGAGGGATCCACAACCAGGATTTGAGAGGCATTTGCCAATGGATGCAGCGTGAACAGCGTCAGCGTGAGCACGCGGTACAAGCAAAAGACGGGTTGAAAGGTTGACATGGGGCTGGAAGGGCAAAGCACTCAGCCTGCCGTCATTTCAGGAGTTTTGAAACTTCAACGCCGGCCATGATAAACGGTCCGACGCCCTTGGGATCATCGGTAACAACGGGTTCACTCATGTAATAGGCATAGCTGCCATCCCGTCCATATCCCAGTCCAGCCACTCGGCATATCTTGGTCAGGTGCACGTGGTCCTGTGCGTCGATTTCAATGAACTCGCGGATCAGCCCTTCATATGCCTTCACGGTAAGATCGCTCCAGGTCTCAGCATCCAGATATCCTTCATTGATGGCCTTTGCAAAAAAATAGGTGAACATGGAAGAGGCTGAAGCTTCGCGGTAGTTTCCAGCACGTTCTGGTTGATCCATGATCTGCCACCAGGTTCCGGTATCCGGGCACTGGACATCCCGAAGGGCAATGGCGAGTTCCTGAATCTGGTCGATCAGAATCTTGCGTTCTGCGGCCTGTCGTTCGGGAATGAGATCGAGCATGTCGACCAGCGCCATGCAGTACCAGCCCAGCCCACGCCCCCAGAAGTGTTTCGAGAGTCCCGTTTCGGGATCGGCCCAATCCTGCTCCGCTTTTTCATCCCAGGCGTGGTAGTAGAGTCCGGTCTTGGGATCGCGGCAGTATTTTCGCACCAGTTCAAATTCATGGACTGCTTCGCGAATGCCCTGACTGTCGTTGAACATGCCTTCCCATGCGGTGAGAAATGGCATGCCCATGTAAACTCCGTCGAGCCAGAGTTGATAGGGATAGATTTTTTTGTGCCAGAATCCGCCCTCGCTCGTGCGTGGATGATCCCTCAACTGATCTCTCAGGGTGTCGGCAGCGATGCGAAATTTATCCAGCCGGGTGCGGTCGTAGAGTCGAAGCACCATCTTTCCGGAGTTGATCTGATCGATGTTGAAGGTCTCGGGGCGATAGGTTGCAATGCTGCCGTCATCCTGCACATAGGAATCCATGATGCGATAGGCCTGATTGAGGTAGCGATCCTCCCCAGAGGCGAGTCCAAGATCGTCGTAGGCCTGACACATCAGTCCTGTGGTATAACTCCAGCGGGCGTGGTTGCGAATGTCATTGTCGAACTGACCGTAGACGAGGTGGTCCCCCCAGATGCGGATCTGCGTATCAGCCAGGGCCCGGCTCCACTCCAGGGCGGAGTCCGAGGTCATGGGAAAGGATTTTTTTGCGTCGCCGAGACGGTTGAATTCACGGGTGCGCGAAGGGATGGTCAGGCGATCAATTTCAGATTCGAGGGATTTGATGAACTGCTCCCGGGTGGTGATGCCTCCGGGTTCCTTGTCCCAGGCGGCAAGGAAGTAATACTCATAGCTGCGGTCCGAGGAGCGCAATACGACCACCTCATTGATGGCATCTGCGGTGAGTTCACGCAGGTTGCGCCTCTGAAAAAGAATGGCCATACCAAGCTTTCCCCCGTCCAGGCTTTGTGGCCCCCAGGTGGCGAGATAGCTCCATGCTTCGCCGGTGATATTGAGATCTCCTGTGATCAGCTCAGTCCCCGGGTGTTTGACGAGTCCCGTGCTGATGCCGCTGACATCGTCGGAGGTGGTGAGCTGTACACGGACCAGACGACTGCCTGCCTGCATGGAGAGCACGGCGGTGAGGTCAACCGCATCGTCGGCGAACTGCCAGTCGTCATACTGCAGGCGAATGGATGATTGCAGGTGTCCGTTTTCCAGAATGGAGGCGCTTACCTTGCTCCAGTCGGAGACCCGGATGAGCTGTTCACCATCCCAATATCCGTAGCCACCCATGCCGACGGCATCTCCGACTTTGAGAATGTCCATGCCCCAGGGTTGCATTTCGTGGTAGGACTGAAACCCGTCTATCCCGGTTTCCTTCAGTGACATGGAGGGTGCGGTCTTTCCAAAGATATCAAAGCCGTTGCGCCAGTCGAGATAGATGCGGTAACCGACCTTGTCGCTTTCGATGCCAATACCTTCATATCGAATGTAGTTGGAGTGGTCGGAGTGTTCAGCAGGCACCTCGAGGTGGCTGACATCGGCCCATTCGCCGCCTACGTATTCATAATCACCACGCTCCTTGTTGCCGACGGTTTTGCCTTCGACCCACTTACCATTGATGCGGTGGGAGAGGTCAGCCTGTGTGCGTTTGGCACTTACCGGAATATCGGCTGTGTTGGATTGTTGCCAGATTTCGTAGCGTGCGCTGGCATTGCCATCCAGGGAACTCAACAGGAGGATCGCATCGAGCGTTCCGTCCCCGTCGGTATCGATGGTCTGGGTCGGGTGCTCAACCCCGTCTTTTTTGACCAGAAAGCGGGCACTGTGCCACTGCTCTGCCGGTACGCCGAGTCCCTTGAGCGGGAGGGTGATGGGTTCCTCCATGCGCGAGGTTTCCGCACTGTTGTGGACGATGACTTCGCCGATGCGTTCTCCTGCCATCAGTGAGCAGCTCGCCAGTGTGAGCAGGGTGAAAAGGCTTTGTTTGGTTAGGGTATTGGGTTTCATGATCGGATCAGGGGTTGAACAACAAGAAAGGTCTTGAACGGGAAGCGGTAGGATATCCGGAATGCGTGAAATTGGAAAGGCTAAGTGTTCGGACTGTAAAAGGGATCGGAGCGTATTCGAGATTTCGATGAAGAGTGGTGGTCTGGGACAAAAAATGGGTTGGCCTGCAACTGCAGACCAACCCGTTTGAGCGGAACGGACTTAGAATTTGCCCTTTACGCCGAGTGAGAATTGAATGCCGTACTCCTCGCTGCGTTCGAGAATGTAGAGATCGGCACTGTTGGAACGAATCACGCGGTTCTGTGGAGCCACTCCCAGATTTCGCGCTGAGAGATACACCGTGTAGTTCGGGCTGATCATGTATTCAACGTCGGCGTCGATCTGGTCGAGGTCATCATTGAACAGATAGGCATCACCAATCGCCGAGGCGTTGTCGCTGGTGTAGGGCGAGAGAAGTTCACGGCCCTTGTGGGTGTACTTCAGGTTCGCGAGGAATCCGCCCTTCTGATAGCTGATACCGAAGTTGTAGGTGTCCTTCACAAAACCTTCCAGATCCGATACGACCTCGTCGCCGCCAAAGTCTCCCTCCACGTCGAGGAAGGTTCCGTTCACAAAGACGGAGAATGTACCGATGTGTGCGGGAATAAAGGTGAGCTCCTGCTGGATGTTGAACTCAAACCCATCTACGGTTGCCTCACCCGCATTTTCAAATGTCGTGAAGTCAAACCCGAGTGTATCTGACGGCAGACCCAGTGAATCAATATCCTGCTGGGTGACGGAGCGTCCGATCTCGCGCATGAAATCCGTGATTTCCTTGCGGAAGAATCCCACTGAGATCACGCCGGCATTGTTGGTGTAGTATTCAAGCGTGAGATCAAGGTTGTCTGCTTCCTGGGGCTTGAGACCGAGATTGTTCGCCTGCACACTTCCGGTGTTCAGCTCATCTCCATAGCTGATCTGGATGTTGGGAAGCAGGTCACTGAAGTTTTGGCGACCAATGGTTTTGGCAAACGCGATGCGACCCACCAGGTTATCGGTGATGTCGTAGCGGAAGTTGATGCCTGGGAAGAATCCATCAAAATCGGAATCCACCTCACGATCATCGCGATCTCCCTTGGCCGTCAGCTTGGTTTTTTCCCAGCGCACACCACCCGTGATGGAACCCCGGTTGTTGAGCACATTGACCGATGCCATGGTATAGGCGGCCAGGATGTTTTCTTCAATCTCGTTGACACCTGCACCATCACGACCCCGGAAGCTGAAGAGGTTCTGGTTGCGATCCCAGTAGTCCTTGGCTTTTTCCATGTCGTGCCACTGGATCACCGAAGCCAAGCCGTAGTGGGGGTCGGTGAACTGGTAGGCGTCATTGATGAAGAGATTGCCGCGCGGCTCATCGGCAGAATCACGATCCCCATCGGCTCCCACGTGGTAGTAACGATCACGGATGTCGAGGGTTTCACGAGTTTGCGAGGTATATTTCAGACCCGACTTGATTGTGCCGTTGAGACCTCCCGAGTCGCCGAAATTGTAGATCGCATCTGCATTCCAGCCAAAGATCAGGTCTTCCCCATCCTTCGGACGGTAGCTGGACACGCCCGAGAGATAAAAGACACTCAGATCGCTCACACCCATGCCAGGATTGTTGGTGCCTGCACCGTCGACATGCTCCACGGTGACTGTAGTGTCGATATCGTGGTTGCCGCCAAAGTCCGAGAACCTGAGATAGCCGTCGACATTGCGCCAGGCGAGTTCAGCGTTTTCGAGAAAACCCTTGGACGTGCTGCGGTAATGATTGGTTGCTTTGGACCAGAAGGTGCCCAGCTCAAAATCCCAGTTGCCCATGGTGTGCTTGAGCTTCGCGTCACCGTGCCAGGTTTCCCCGTATTTATCGCGCCAGGATGCCGCAAAGTCGATGCGACCTGCGTTGTCAGGACTCTGAACCACTCCGGAACCCGAGGCGACATTGTTGGCCGTCGAGGTGCGTCCCGTGTCCCATTGTACATTGGTATTGCGGAACTTGGAGATGTAGTCATTCCACTGAATGCTGGTGAGCAGGATCGTGTTATCCGAGAGCTTGTAGTCGAGTTTCACATTTGCGGATTGGCGGTGTGTGAACTTGGGTCCGTCCTGCATCTGATAGCGACGCAGGATGGGTTGGGGATTCGAAGCACCTGTGCTGTAGTCATTAAACGCCCAGCGGAAGCGGGAGCGGTGCTGAGGGTTGAATTGATTCGAACTCAGGTAGTTGACGATGATGCCCAGTTTTCCCTCCTGATAGACATCGGCGTAGGTCAGCTTGAGTCCGGGAAGGATCTTGTAAGTATCGTCGTTTCCTGGACCTGCGGTCTTGCTGAGATCAAGCGCTTCGTTGTTGGCACTGAGGTAGACGTTGTAGCGGATTTCCCGTCCATCGCGCTCAAATGCGGATTTGCTGACCAGATTCACGCTGCCACCGAGGGAGTTGGCGGGCATGTCCGGAGTTGGCACCTTGATGACCTCAATGCGCTCCACATTGTTCAGTGATACCTGCTCAAACTCGAACGTTCGGTTCATGTTTGAGGACGAGGCACTCGCCATCATGTTGCCATCAACCGTAATCGGGGTGAAGGTGTCGCCCATGCCGCGCACCTCAATCGAACGCACGTCAGCTGCGACGTAATTGATGGAAATTCCCGGCAGGAATTTGACGAACTCACCGATGTTACCCTCATTGATATTGCCCAGGGCTTCCGAATCGATGACCGCCTTGTTGGTTTCAGAGAAACGCTGCTCGTGAATCGCGGCTGCGGCTGCGTCATACTGCGATTTCACCACAAAGGCACTCAATTCGTAAACTTCATCTTCCGATTCAAAAGCCGAGCGGCTTCGCAGATCAACTTCCAACTGAGCCGTGATGGATTCACTAACCTCAATCGTTTGAGTGGTTGAAAAATAACCCGTATAGAAGACAGTGACTTCAGCAGTTCCTGTGGGCACTCCCGACAGACGGAATTGTCCAAACGAATCCGTCTGGGTGCGCAGGCTGGTATTTTCGACAGTGACTCGAGCGTTCTCGAGATATTGTCCGGTGCGGATGTCCTTAACCCGTCCGGCAATAGTTCCAGTAGTTTGGGCGATGGCAGTCGTGATTCCAAATGCTGCGATCAGTGCAGCAGCAACCACGGTGCGCATGGCTCCCGTTTTCATTATGGGTATATGCATAGTTATCAGATTTTCTTGAATGGGGTTCTGATCTGTGTTGTTCATATTTGAACAACTAAAACTAAATGTGAACGCTAGGTGCTTTCATCGAAAGGTCAAGAAAATGTCTGAAGGTGTCAGCATTTTATGAATTCCAACTGAATGGTCCCTGTGACGAAATGAATGGTCCGTTGTATGTCTGAATCCAATTCCCGTTATGATATCCCCAATCTGCGCAAGGCGTGTGAAGTGATCCGTGAGATCGCTGCCAGCGAGCATGGACTCAGCTTCAAGGAACTGCAGTCCCGATCTGGAATTCCCCGTACCACCCTGCTTCGCATCCTCGAAACCCTCAGCCATCAGGAATTCGTGAGACAGCGCGCGAACCGTTCCTTTTTGTTAGGCAACGAGTTACTGCGCATCGGTTTACAGTTCTCGGATCGTTTGGATCTGCGGGAGCGTGCGGCGCCCATTTTGCACCGCTTAGCTCAGAGCACGCGTTCCACCAGCCATCTGGCGGTGCTCTCCGGTGAAAAATCTCTCATCGTGGCGGTGCAGGAGAGTCCCGAGCGCATACAGGCTGCGTCAAAGCCGGGATTTCTCGCCGAGCTGCATTGTTCCTCAACGGGCAAGTGTTTCCTGGCTTTTGTCTGGAAGGATCCTGTTGCGTGGTTTCGGGAACGTTCTCCGGATGCACCCACCGAAAATTCGATCAGGGATCCAGAGCGCTTCGAATCCGAGCTGCAGCAGATCCGAAAGTCGGGCTACGCTGTGGATGATGAGGAATATTCACTCGGCATCCGTTGCTGTGCTGCACCTGTTCGGAATGCTGCGGGAAACGTGATCGCCGCGATCGGCATCACTGCTCCCGGCACACTGTTTCCCCGGTCGAGGGATGCTGCGGTGGCGGCAACCGTCGTACAGGCTGCGGTGGAGTTGAGTCAGTCGCTTGGCTACGATCCCCATGCGTAAGCGACCCGGTTAAGCGTGTTTGGGATGGAGGATCTGAAGGTTGACAGTGCTCACATGCCAGCCATGCGTTCCAGCTCGTGGTAGGCTGACTTGGCATTTTCATAGAGATCCACCAGATCCGTCTCGGTGACCTCCAGCGCGCGCATCCACGGGTGAAGTTCTACTTTTGGCAGAGTGGTTGCCCGAAAGTAGTGGTGGGAGGCTGACCAATGAATTGAAAAATGCAGACAGAGCAGCGCATTGGGCGGGTTGTTGACTCTCTCGGGCGTCAATTGGTTCAGGATCACGGCGAGGATCTTCTGTGGGAAATTCCAGGAAGTCAGCAGCACGTGCCCGGCATCTGTGTAGTCAAATCCAAAGTTGGTGGTCTCCCATTGTTCCACTGGCAAGGTCTTGTCCCAGATGACTTCCGAACCGCGCGAGGTGAGTGCCTGGTCGATGACCATGCGCCCGATTGCGTGCAGGATGCCCAGCGTGAAGAAGTAGGAGCGATCTTCATCCAGCAGATCTGACAGACTTTCCATGGCTGCAGCCACACAGGCACTTTGCCTCCAGTAATCCTGTGCGGTGATCCCGTAGTGTACGAGCATTTTGCTGAACATCTGCTTCGACATGCTGATGCTCACGAGCTTCATGACTTCCCGAAATCCGAGGCGATGGATGGCATCGTCGAGACTGACAATTTCCAGCTTTCCGCCGTAGAAGGCACTGTTGCTGATGCGCAGGATGTCAGAGGTAATGCCAGGGTCTGTTTTGATCGTGTCCACGAGATCCATCTGATTGGAGTCGGGGTCGTTCAAAATTTCGAAGGCCTTGGCGAGTACGTGAGCGGATGCGTGCAGCGATTCGATTTCACTGACAGCTCGCAGCAGATCCTGTTCGGTATAATGGATGATTTCGTTTGCCATATGCGGTCCTTCGGCACGCGTGCCTCACCGACTTAATAGGCGGATGAATTTGTGTTCGCTTTAGAGGTTTTCGGGGCGTTAACGAGTTTTTGACGGAAGCGGGTTCAACTGTCATCGGGCCGGATCAGGTCGTCGGAGTGGGCACGACATCAGCGTTTGGGGTCTCCGGTTTTGCGGACGATTTCGACCTTGGACGAATGAGGTAGATGAAGTTGGCCTGAAAATCATCCTGCAGAATTTTCCGGGTGGACGGTGCCAACTGCTCGATGTAAGGAGTAAAGTCAGTCGGCTCGGATGAGGTGTCTTCCAATGCTTCAAGGGAGTGAACACTAGGTCGCCGTACGGGGCGCATTTCCAGTTCGATCGAGTCATCGGGATCTGGGTCTGCTTCATCCGCATGGTCATCCATTGGCAAAGCAGGTGATGGCTCGCTTGCCTCGGGCACGGATTCCGCTTCCGACTCGATGGGTTCGAGAACTTGCTCGGTTGTTGGGTGGACTGGAATTGACGGTTCCTGTTCCGCAGACTCAGGTTTCTCCTTAGGGCGTTCAGGCGTCTCTGCTGGACTAGGCTCAGGTGTCTTCAGGCTTTTTTTTTTACACTGACTTCGGGTAGGTTATCCCGGATGCTGGCAATGCGGCGGATGACTTCATCAATGGAGACTGACTTCAGTTCACGAATTGCTTTCAACAGGGTGATCTCGAAATTGACGCGATCCGTCAGACCCTTTTTCACTGCGTCTTCGCCCGATTTGAGCGTATCAATCACGCGCACATAGGCCTGAATGTCGTAGCCACCCTTGGGGCTTCCCTTCTGGGAGAGCAAGGTTTGCATGCGCGAACGAAACACCTTTTCGAGATCGAGCAGGATGCGATAGAGATCGCGCCCTTCCTGCACGAGCTGATCGATTTCGCTCAGCAGTGCACGCTCATCCTGAGCTTCGATCTGATCGGCGAGCTTCACCAGTTGCTCATGGGGAGCAAGTCCATAGACATCGGTGATGTCGTGTTCACTGATTTGAGTGCCGCAAAAAGCAATCATCTGATCGAGGATTGACTGGGCATCACGCATGCCTCCGCTCGCCAGTTTGGCAATCGAGTCCAGCGCTTCATCGGAAATTTGAATGCCGTCCACTTCGGCGATGTGCTTGAGTCGCGCGACGATGACGGAATCCTCGATCGGGCGAAACTCAAAACGCTGACAGCGTGATACAATGGTCGGCAGTACTTTGTGCGCTTCGGTTGTGGCGAAGAAAAACTTTACGTGCGGGGGTGGTTCTTCGAGCGTTTTGAGCAGTGCGTTGAAGGCCGCATTGCTGAGCATGTGAACTTCGTCGATGATGTAGATCTTGTAGCGGCACTGTGTGGGGGCGTATTTACAATCGTCCCGCAGATCACGAATCTGATCGACCGAGTTATTGGAAGCTCCGTCGATTTCGATCACATCCATCGACTGTCCGGACATGATCGATTTTGCGAGATCGGATTCCGTGTTCGGATGGATGGACGGTTCACCCTCGGCATTGAGCGCACAGGCGAAGAGGCGCGCAGTGCTGGTTTTTCCCGTGCCGCGAGGACCTACGAAGAGATACGCATGCGCGATGCGATTCTGTTCAATCGCATTTTTGAGGGTTTGCACGATGTGCTCCTGACCCACCAGTTCGGTGAAATTTTTCGGGCGCCAGCGTCGCGCGATGACCTGATAGGGATCCGCCATGGTTGCTTAAGAGACGTGAGTGTATGCCTCAATGGTACGCCAACTCAAACACTTTCTTGATGGAACCCGTATGCACCAGAAAATTGGCCAGTTCCACATCCTCCGGGCGCGTGATTTTGAGGTTGTTCTGCGCGGGAGTCACCAGTGTGACGGGTGTGGGCTTCGCGCGCACGAGAGCATCGACACAGTCGGTGACGGTGGCACCACTCTGCTGCAGCTGCGTGTATGCGGAATGGATGGTATCGGTGCGAAAAACCTGCGGAGTCTGCATGGCGTAGAGTCGCTCCCGTTCCAGATCCTCAAGCAACAGAGCCTCGAGCGTGCCGGTGCGATCCGCCCGCTTCAGGGTATCGGTCACCGGCAGTGCGAGCGCAGCGGCACCTGTTGCCTGAGCAGCATGCATCAAGGCGTCGATATCCGCACCTGTGATGAAGGGACGCGCTCCGTCGTGAATGAAGACCCATTCGCTTCCGTGCGGCACGGCATTCAGCGCGTTCAGTACAGAGTCCTGTCGTCGCTCTCCACCCACAACCCAATGCAGGGCAGGAAGCTTGGGAACCGCGCGCTGGAGTTCGTTTTCGATCTTGTCGCGTTGGGCGTTGTCGCGATAAGTGAGCACAATGGACTCGCACGACTTGCAGCGTGCAAACGCATGCACACTCCAACTGATCACCGCTCCGGCACCGATGCGAAGCAGGGTTTTGTCGCGGGTCAGGGACTGCAGGCGAGTTCCCTTGCCGCCGGCAAGGATGATGGCAGTGAATTTCATGACGGAACGTGGTGAACGATCAGAATCCGAGGTGGTTACGTCAACTCCGGAAAGCTCAGAAGGAGCGCTTGAGCTGCAAACTGTAGCGGCGTGGTTCTCCCTTGGTTACAAGCGTATTGGATGCAAAGAGAGGATCAGCTCCCAGAAAATAACGCTCATTGGTCAGGTTTTCGACGCCGACGCCGATCTGCCACTTTTGCCACTGGTAGTGGGCGGTGGCACTTACCAGCAGGGAGGAGGGGAGGCGCAGGGTTTGCTCGAAATTGAGCCAGCTCGCCCGGCTGAAGACTCCGCTCAGTGCGAGTTTCAGAGCGTCATGCTTCCAGATCAGATGGGCCTTGTAGGTCGTTTCAGGAATACCAGGATAGTTCAATTCGGGGTTGTTCTCAGGGAAAGCATCGACACCACTGTTGAAGACCCCGGCGTTGAGCGCCCAGCCCTCGGCATCCATCGGAAGGGAGCGGAAGCCCAGTCCACTGCGCCGTCTCAGTCGCTGGTTTTCGGCTGAGGCAATCAGGAAGAGACGGTCCCGCAGCAGGGTGAGGGTGGCTTCAAATTCGATGCCCTTGCCCTCTAGGGGTTCGGACTGAAAGTCACGCTCATTGAAGCGACTCTGTTCCCACTCCCATACAGAAACGTAGCCTTGAATGCGGTCCTCCATCAGGGAGAACTTGACTCCTCCCTCGAGCAGGCGGGCACTGGCAAAGTTATCTTCTCCGAAGATGCCGCCTCCCTGGGTCAGGTCGAGCGAGGTGCCGTCCTGCAGCGCGATGTAGAGACGCAGGCCATGGCTGACGCGGTAGGTCAGATTTCCCGCCAGACTGTAGAGGAAGGTTTCGCCGGAGTTTTCCACACCCTCGCGTATCGTACCATCCGCCCGCTGCACACGTTTGGGCAGTGACGCATCAT
>JBEGIR010000067.1 GCA_040224245.1 Puniceicoccaceae bacterium
ATATACTCGACGAACTTGGGATCCCTGTAATCCAAACCAATCTCAATGTGGGGAGTGGATCCCACGCTGTTCAGACCGCCACGATCATGATGCGCTATGAGGCGCACTGCCTCGAACATCGTCCCGATCTCGTCATCGTTGTTGGGGATGTGAATTCGACGATCGCGTGTGCGCTCACAGCAAAAAAACTGGGACTGCAGGTGGCACACCTCGAGTCAGGATTGCGAAGTCGTGACCTGGGCATGCCCGAGGAAATCAACCGCCTGCTGACAGATCGCATCTCTGATGTGCTTTGGACGCCCTCCCGCGATGCCGATGAAAATCTTGCTGCTGAGGGCGTTGATCGGAAAAAAATATCCTTTGTGGGAAATTTGATGATCGATTCACTCGTACGGCTGAAACCCCGTATTGATTCCATCGACATCCAGGAGAATTTTGGCCTGAAGCCCCACCAGTATGCGCTGCTGACGCTGCACCGACCCTCGAATGTAGACGAACCAGAGCGATTTCTGCGCATCATGCGCGAAATGGAACGGGTCGTTACCGAGTTGGAACGGCCCATTGTGTTTCCGGTGCACCCGCGAACGCGCAGTATGGTGGAACGACCCGAAGTCCGTGAGATTCTGGAGCGCTCTCATTTTCTACTGTTTGAACCACTCTCTTATGTGAAGTTCATGGCACTGGTCCAGGCTTCGCAGCTGCTGATTACGGACTCAGGAGGTATCCAGGAGGAGACGACCTTTCTCGGCATTCCCTGTTTTACGCTGCGCGCCAATACGGAGCGCCCGATCACAATTCTGGAGGGTACAAATCACTTGGTGGAACCCGAGAATCTGATGTCCACGATTCGGAAGTCGCTCGCTGCAGGACCCCGAAAAGCGCATCCCCCGCAATATTGGGATGGTCAATCGGCAGCTCGCGTCGTAGAAGACCTTTTTTCAAGATATTGGAGAACAGACGCATGAGCAAGATATTGGTGACAGGAGGAGCAGGGGCGATCGGAAGTTTTCTCGTGCGTGAACTGTGTCGGGAGCACGAGGTGTTGGTGTTGGACGATCTTTCTTCCGGCTGGATGGAGAATCTGACGGATCTGAAGATTCGTTTTTGGCGTGGCTCGATTTGTGATGATGAGCTGCTGAACGAAGTGTTTGCCGAACGCCCGGAAGTGGTGTTTCACCTCGCCGCGAATTTTGCCAATCAGAACTCTGTGGACTATCCGCAAAAGGATTTGCTGGTGAATGGGATGGGCACGCTCAAGATTCTCGAATATTCGCGCAGGGCGGAGGTGCAGCGCTTCATTTATACCTCTTCCTCCTGTGTATATGGTGCGAGCAACGAACCACTGCATGAGGGCATGGTCAAACTGGGCGAACTTGATACGCCTTACGCTGTGACAAAACTCACGGGAGAGCAGTATGTCAGCTTTTTTCAGCGTTTTCATGGAATGCAGACGACGATTTTTCGCCTCTTCAATTCCTATGGTCCCGGTGAATATCCCGGCAAATATCGCAATGTGATTCCCAATTTTTTCTATCGGGCAATTCACAATCTTCCCATTGTCATCACGGGAACAGGGCAGGAGACCCGGGATTTCACCTATATTTCCGATACCGTGCACATCCTCAAACTTGGCATGGAGCAGAAGAAAGCCATTGGACAGACCTTTAATACCGGCACGGGACGAGAGACGGGAATTCTGGATCTCGCGCAGCGCATTATTTCCCTGACCGGTTCGAGAAGCGAACTGCAGTTCCAGCCCCGGCGGGACTGGGATCACATCACCCGTCGGGTGTCGGATGTGTCGCACCTGAAGCAGGCGCTGGGATTTCAGGCAAACACAGCGCTGGATACGGGACTCGAGCGCACGTATGCCTGGTTTTGTGAGAAAAATGCAGCGCACGTGGCGGCTGTGAACTGAGTCCCAGATAGGATTGCAAATGAGTTCTGCTTCACACGATACCCACGGCAGCATTGGGGCGTTTTCCAAGAATTGGGAAACACGCTCGGAATCCACCTACACGCACTGGACCCGGGGTGAGCCTCAAAATCAGATTCAGCTGGCATTTCGGAATCACTGGACCCTGTTTTCCGAGTTCATGCAGGATCCGCAGTTTAACGGTGGAAAACGCGCGTTGGAGGTAGGTTGTGGTCGGGGTAGTCTGTCCTGTTATTTCAGCGATGCAGGATTTGACTGCACGCTCGTGGATCTTTCTCCCAAGGTGATTGAGATCGCGAAGTCAATTTTTGCGGCGAACGACCTGTCGGCAACGTTTCAGGTTGCAGATGTGTGCGCCCTGCCATTTGAGGACGCCTCCTTTGATGTGCTGTACTCGATTGGGCTGATGGAGCACTTTGAGTCGATTGAAAAACCTTTGTCGGAGCAGGTTCGGGTTTTGGCTTCGGGTGGACTCTTCATTGCCTACATCGTTCCGCACTACGACGATAACGTGCAGAAGGACTATCACTGGATCAATGAAGTGCTCAAAGGATATCAACGACAGGGGCATGGTGCCTCTGTGCCAGAGAAAGATGCAGTTTTTCGTTCTGATTTCGGATCGCAGCGCTACCTTGAGGTCTTGGAGCAGCTTCCGTTGCACGGAATTCAGCACTCTGGAGTATATCCATTGCCGATGATCTCGCATTCCATCGATTTCCCATTCTCCCTCATGCCTGGTGAGAGCGAAGCTGCACTTGTCGCGCACTTTCAGAAACAACTTGAGGACCGTCGTGTTGCGACGGGAAAACATCCCTGGCTTTGCGAGGAAGGCATGGGGCAGGCCTTTGTGATTTGGGGTTTCAAGTCCTGACCTGTATCAAATCCATTTTTGAAATTCCACTTCATCCGTTCTTCTGACATGACTGTTTTGGAAAAACGCATTCTCGCGATTATCCCGGCACGCGGTGGTTCGAAAGGTATTCCAGGCAAGAATACGCTTAGCGTGGGTGGAAAGCCGATGATTGCCCATACAATCGGACCTGCTCTTCAAGCTTTGCAGGAAGGGGCAGTTCAGGAACTCATCGTATCGACAGATGATGAAGGCATTGCAGCCATCGCAAGGCAGTGGGGTGCACCAGTGCCGTTTCTGCGTCCACCAAGTCTGGCGGGTGATCGCTCACGCAGCATCGATTATGTCTTGCATGCATTGGATTATTTCGCGGCTGAACGCGGACAGGCCTTTGATGCGGTTTTGATTTTACAGCCGACTTCACCCTTGCGTCGTGCGGAGCACATTGTCGAAGCCGTGGCTCAATTTCGTTCGGCAACGGAGCCATCCTTGATCAGTTGCTTTCAGGAACCCTCGCTGCTTCCGACCATTCTATATTTCCATGAAGAAGGGCATGCTGTGCCGTTGGCTGCACAACATAATACCGGTTCGGCACGGCAGGACGTTTCACCGCTCTATGTGCGCAACGGAGCCATCTATCTGTGCGATGTCGATTACCTTCGACAGCATGGAAAACTCGTTTCAGACCGTCCGCTCCTGTTTGAAATGTCAAAAGCCCAGTCGGTCAACCTCGATTCCGCGGAAGATCTCGAAACCTTGAGGAGTTACTTTGACAGGCAACTCCATTCACCTGAGAACTTGTGAAGATGACCTTTCAAGACGTTTTCAACGGTAGCGTATCGCGACCCCTGATCATTGCCGAAATTGCTCAGGCACATGATGGTTCGTTGGGCATGGCTCACAGCTACATCGATCTGGCGGCCGAATGCGGAGTGCATGCGATCAAGTTCCAGACCCATTTTGCGGACGAGGAAAGCACGGAACGGGAAGCCTGGCGGGTGAAATTCAGCTATGAGGATGATCGACGTATCGATTACTGGCGACGCATGGAGTTTTCCGAACCGCAATGGCACGGACTCAAAGCCCACTGTGATGAGGCCGGACTGATCTTTCTCAGTTCCGCATTCAGTGAACGGGCATTTCAACTGTTGTTGGATCTCGGGGTTCCTGCATGGAAAGTGGCTTCGGGTGAGCTGAACCACACACCACTGTTGGATCGCATGCTGTCTACCGACCTTCCAATTCTGCTCTCCTCAGGCATGAGTGGATGGACGCAACTGGATGAGTTGCTCGCTAAGATTCAATCAGCGGGCAATCCTGTTGCCCTCTTTCAGTGCACCAGCAGTTATCCTACACCGATGGATCAGGTGGGACTCAATGTCATCAGCGAGCTGAGCGAGCGCTATCAAGTTCCGGTGGGTCTATCGGATCATTCCGGAGAAATCTACCCCTGCCTGGCGGCTCAGATTCTGGGTGCCCGGCTTCTGGAAGTGCACCTGACCTTCGACAAACGCATGTTTGGGCCGGATGCGAAAGCCAGTCTGGAACCGGGGCAGCTCAAGGAACTGGTTCGGGCGAGTGAGTTGCTCGCTCAGATGATGGAGCAGCCCATCAACAAAGATGCGCTTGCTCAAAGCTTTGTCCCGCAAATGCAGATGTTCTCCCGCAGCCTGGTTGCAACGCGCGACTTGCCTGCCGGACACCAGCTCACGGCCGAAGATCTATGTGCGAAAAAGCCGGGCGGAGGCATGGAGCCAGCCCTCTACCGTTCACTGATTGGCCGAACGCTCGTGCGTTCCCGAGCGAGGGATGAAGCCTTTGAACCCGCTGATTTTGAGTAGTACAGCACATGGCTTAAAAGCGGATTGACTCCTTCACTCGAAAGTGGGGATCGTAAAACCTTTGATTTGATGAATAAACGCAAAATATGTGTGGTGGTTACCGCGCGGCCAAGCTATTCGCGAATCCGTTCGGCACTGAGCGCGATCGTTGCGCACCCAGGCTTGGAGTTGCAGCTGGTGGTGACTTCTTCGGCTTTACTTGACCGTTATGGCAAGGCAATTGATGTCATTCGAAAGGATGGTTTTGTTCCTACAGCGACAGTGTTCAATGTGCTCGAGGGTGAAGATCCCAGGAGCATGGCGAAGACGACGGGTTTGGGCATCATCGAGCTTTCGAGTGTGCTCGACTCTCTATCGCCTGATGTGGTGGTCTCGATTGCGGATCGCTACGAAACGATGGCAACTGCGATCGCGGCTTCCTACATGAACATCCCGCTCTGCCATGTGCAGGGAGGGGAGGTGACTGGATCGATTGATGAAAAGGTGCGCCATGCCATCACGAAGTTGTCGGATCTTCACCTGGTGTCGAACGAACATGCACGGGAGCGGCTCATCAAGATGGGAGAGCGCAGCGAGTCAATCCATGTTACGGGATGCCCCTCCATCGACATTGCTGCGGATGCGGTAGCAGGTGATTTTGATACGCTTTCGATCATTGAACGCTACCCCAGTCTTGGAGGCACCGTTGATTTCGCAATGGGCTATCAGGTGGTGCTCCAGCATCCCGTTACAACGGAATACCAAAAAGCGAGAAAACAGATCACACAGACACTTGAAGCGGTGGAAGCTTCAAACATTCCCACCTTATGGTTTTGGCCCAATGTTGACGCAGGCGCAGATGGTACTTCGAAGGGTATCCGATCCTTTCGAGAGCATGGGCGTGGCAAGAATATCCGTTACTTCAAAAACATGGAGCCTGCCGATTTTCTGAGGGTGCTGAAAGGGTCTCAATGCATCATCGGGAATTCCAGTGTAGCGATTCGTGAGTGTTCGTTCCTCGGTGTTCCAGCCATCAATATTGGTAGCCGCCAGCAAGGGAGAGATCGAGGATCGAATGTGATTGATGTTGAACATGACAGCGCCAAAATCCTTGAAGCCATTCGATCCCATGGAAAAATGCGGATGGGGAGCTGCGATACGTTGTATGGCAATGGCAGATCTGGAGTGAAGATCGCCGAGTGTTTGAGTGAAGCAAAGCTTAGCTTTGCAAAACGGTTGACCTACTGAAGTTTGGAACGATCTGCTTCCGGGACGATGAACACATTGATTCTTGAGTCGAACGAGTATTCCAACGAGGCACTCTCCAGCT
The DNA here is from genome assembly GCA_040224245.1 of Puniceicoccaceae bacterium. Taxonomy (NCBI): domain Bacteria; kingdom Pseudomonadati; phylum Verrucomicrobiota; class Opitutia; order Puniceicoccales; family Puniceicoccaceae; species Puniceicoccaceae bacterium. The sequence goes on from JBEGIR010000067.1 coordinate 5,937, forward strand.
ATCGTTCGTTGGGCAACGTCTTCTGTCTGGAGGGTCCATTGCATGATTTTTCTGAAAGTGATGCCGAGGCCATATCGATTTTAGTAATTCGCCTGAAATACCGTATGGATCGCGCGTTGCTCAATCGTTTCCCGAATCTGAAGTTCATCGTATCTCCCACAACAGGACTGGATCATATTGATTTACCACTTGTGCAGCAGAGAGGGATAAAGGTCATCTCGCTCAAGGGAGAGACTGCCTATTTGGATCGCATTGTTGCGACGGCAGAATTGACGTGGGGTCTTATACTGGCGTTGAATCGTAAAATACCCCAAGCACATGCGGATGTGCTGAAAGCTCGATGGAATCGCGACCCATTTGTCGGTTTTGATCTGAGAGGAAAAGTGCTGGGGATCCTCGGGTTCGGGCGATTGGGGCGCCAGATTGCAGGCTACGGTAAGGCTTTTGGAATGCAAGTTATGGTTCACGACATTGCTCCCATTTTGAGTACAGATCCGATCATCTCCGTGGTCAGTAGGGATGAGGTGTTGCGTGATGCGGATGTACTGACTCTTCATCTGCCTTTGGACTCCACAACGGAACGGTCTCTCACCCGAGAGTGTTTGAGAAAGATGAAACCTTCGGCGATTCTCATCAACACGTCCAGAGGGGCTATTGTTGATGAGCAGGCCTTGCTTGCAGCATTGCAAGAAAATACCATTAGAGGCGCAGCATTGGATGTGTTAGCCGATGAGTTGCGGTTTGATGAATCATCTCTGAAGACTCATCCATTGTTACAGTATGCCAGGTCGCACTCGAATCTGATTTTGACTCCGCATATCGGAGGTGCAAGTGCAGATGCGATGCGTCAAACCGAAGTCTTTGTGGCACAGAAACTATTGCATTGTTTGAATGAGTGTTGAATTGAATACGAATCCTCTCGCTGCTCCCATTTTCATCGGTGGTCTGATGAAGTCCGGGACGACCTTGTTGCGCAAGATCCTGGAGAATCATCCTTCCATTTTTTCCGGATTGGAAACGCATTGGTTTTCAGATGCCTTTCAGGATATTGCGCATTACCGGGAGCATCAGCGGCATCAATGGGTAAGGGATTTCTATGAGCTCTCAGATGAAACGGTTGCAACCTTGATCGCCCAATCTCGGAGTGGAGCAGACTACCTCAACCAATTGATGCAGTTTGCAACACGTCGGGCTGGCAAGCAACGGTGGCTTGAGAAATCGCCCGACAATGTCTTCCACATCAAATCCATTCTCGAGAGTTGGCCCGAGGCAAAAATACTGATCACCCGTCGAAATCTGCTCGATGTATTTGCGAGTTGGAAGAAAAACAAAAAGTCGGGTATCGAACATTTCATCGTTGTGGCAGCGGAGTTTCAGGCGCAATTGCAGCATTATGCGGAAGAACGATCTGTTCAGGTTGTGGGTTATGAAGAGTTGGTTCGTGAGACCCGAGCGGTATTGGATCGTGTTTTGACGTTTATCGGTGAATCTTTTGTCGAAGGGTTGCATGAGTTTCGTGGAGATGAACGCGATTACCATCAGATCCTGAAAGTCACTGGCAAACGAAGTTCAACAGCGGCGTCGATTCGTCGCCCGATCTTTGACGACAGCATCGGCCAATGGAAGAAACTGCTTGATAGCAACGAGGTTGACGCCATATGCAGTCACTTCGGCGAATCCTTGAAATCGGAATGAAGACATCTCAAATGCTGACGTCGGTCATGTACCACTATGTTCGGGATGTTGAGAATTCGAGATTCCCGGGGATCAAAGGGATTTCACGGCAATCATTCCGAAGGCAGATTCAGGAACTTAGCTCCACTTATGAAATCGCAGATGCCGAAAAGATCCGGGAATTTTTCAGCGGCCACCGCGAGCCTGGTTCCAGACCGCTGTGTGCTCTGACATTTGACGATGGATTCAAGGAGCATGCGGATTTTGTGACGGAGGTCTGTGTGGATTTTGGAGTCACGGGTCAATTTTATATTACGACAGCTTGTATCGAAGAAAAACGGGTACTGGACGTTCACAAGAATCACTTTCTGCTCGCAGCAATGGGAGTCGAAGCCTACGCAGCCTCTGTTTTTCACATATTGAAATCCGAGTTTGGGATCGATGAACTGCCTGTGGAACCGAGTCTGGTAACACGACACTATCGTTGGGACCGGCCAGAGGTCGCCCGTTTGAAATACCTGATCAATTACCAGTTGGAACCCCAGCTTCGCAGCCGTCTGCTCGCATTGATGTTTACCTCCGAGTTTGGCGATGAGAGCGCATTTGCTTCGGAGTTGTATGTTTCCTGGGAGGATCTTAAGTCCATGAAACGAGCAGGCATGATGATTGGCGGCCATTCGCACCGACATCAAGTCATGGCAGAACTTTCTGAAAATGCATGTATTGAAGATATTCAATCGTGTCTGGGGCTATTGCGAACCCACATCGGACGTGATGCCGTCAACAGTTTTGCGTATCCCTATGGAAAACCACATACGATTCCTGATGGAATTGAAACTGTTCTGGAACAACACGGTATTGATTTCGCTTTTTCCACGATCATTGGAACATCCGCACCGGAGGATGATCGTTACTGCATTCGGCGCATCGATCCGAAGGATTTATAACCGGACATGAAGATTCTTTTCCCTATTGTTCGCTTCAATTGGTATCGAACGGTAGCTCCAGTGATGGATGCACTGATGGCAAGAGGGCACCACGTTGTGTGCTTGCACAATCAATCGTATGAGAATTTCACCTCGAACCGACCGGATGCATCCCGCTTTCCCTGCTTCCGAAGTGGTCAACCGGAAATTCGCAGTTATCAATCGGAGGAAGAGTTGATGGCAAAGCTCATGAGTTGGGATGGTGATGCCATTGCCAGCATTGATTTGCCTTTGAAACCATGGATCGAATCCGCAGATTGGGGGAATCGCAGGTTTCGCTATATTGCGATTTCGACAACTGACACATTGAAACGCCTTTATGGTGCGAGAGATGTGACGGCAGTGGATCTTTTCTGTCTTCGCTCCGATTGGGAACTTGAGAGCTGTATCCTGGATCATCGAACCCGCTATAGCGAAACGTGTGCGGAACTGGAGAAACTCGGGCCGGATGGTAGAAAAATGCTCCGGATCGTGGAAAAACGATTGGGCAATGAGTGGGACAATGCAACCGAATCGGAGTTTCGCTCGCGTTCAGTCATTACCGGATATCCAATGCTTGCAACACTACCCTTGGTTCATCGGGAGGAAGTATTGGCTCGATGGGGAATCGATCCGAAGCGCCCCGTCATTGGCATTTGGTCGACACCCACTTCCGGTCGAGGGTATCACGGGAGTTACGATTGGCTTTTTGCGGAGTCCAACCCGCTCAAATTTTATTTGAAAGCACTGTCTGCATACGGTGTGAAGGGGTTTGGAGTGTCCCTGGCAAATGAAAAACGTTGCCTGCAGGCGATTCATCACTTTGCCCGCAAGCACGATGCACAAGTTGTTGTCAAAGCCCGCCACTATCAGGAGTTGGATGGAACTGTCTATGCGCAGATCGCTGATCGCGTGGTGGGAGAAGAAAGCTATTACCCTCATACCGCTGTGGAGCTGGCATGCATCTCCAGACTGATGATCGGATTTCGCACTTCAGGCTATGTGGAGGCAGTGGGGGCTGGTTGCAGTTTTCTCAACATTGAGATTCCGAGAGACCCTTTGGAACATACTTATCGTGTATTGCATTTTTGGAGAGGGCTGTGTGATTTTCAAAGGGTCGGTTATTCCTGGACGGCAGACCGGGTCATTTCTGATCTGCCAGGGATGCACCTGGACGAATTTGGAATCGATCCGGTTCAGCGAAATGAATTCCTGCTGCGCTACGGTTCTCCAGATTTGCAGAACATTTGCAATCGAGTAGTGGATGCCATCGAGCAAAGCTGTAAAAATGAGGAGGGATCGAGATAGATGCTGTTCAATTCGTTTGATTTTGCGCTCTTTCTCCCGACCGTCTTCCTCCTGCATTGGTTTGTGTTCAAGCAAAGCCGTTCCTCGCAGAATGGATTCATCGCTGCTGCAAGCTATGTTTTTTATGCATGGTGGGACTGGCGTTTTCTCTCGCTGATTCTGTTTTCGACTGTGCTCGATTATTCGATCGGGATTGCGTTGCAGCGGAGCCAGCGGGTTCTGTTGCGCAAGGCGTTGCTGATGGCGAGCCTGACTGGGAACCTTGGGCTGCTCTTCACCTTCAAATATCACGGTTTTTTTGTTGAAAGCCTTGGACTGGCGTTGAGTTCGATAGGGTTTGAAACATCGCTCTGGTCGTTGAACGTCATTCTGCCCGTTGGAATCAGTTTCTATACTTTTCAGACCTTGAGCTACAGCATTGATGTGTACCGGCGCAAGATTCCTGCGTGCAGCGATCCTCTAGCCTACATCGCTTATGTGAGTTTCTTTCCTCAGCTTGTCGCCGGACCCATCGAGCGGGCCGCCCATCTGCTACCACAGTTCGAAAGGAAAAGAGAGTTTTCTTATACTGATGCTGTGGATGGCATGCGCCAGATCCTTTGGGGCTTGTTTAAGAAAATGGTGATTGCTGACAATTGTGCCATTGTTGTGGATCAGGTATTTGAGGACTACAATGAACTCAACGCCAGTGCGCTTTTGCTGGGAATTTTTCTGTTTTCCTTCCAGATCTATGGGGATTTTTCCGGTTACTCGGATATCGCGATCGGGACGGCACGCTTGTTGGGGGTACGATTGCAGCGGAATTTTGCCTACCCCTACTTTTCACGGGATATTGCAGAGTTCTGGCGTCGCTGGCACATTTCGCTGAGCAGTTGGTTTCGGGATTACGTCTACATCCCTTTGGGGGGAAGCCGTTGTGCCAGATGGAAGTGCATTCGGAATGTTATGCTCACGTTCCTGATCAGCGGTTTTTGGCACGGTGCGAACTGGACCTTTATCGCATGGGGAGCTTTTCATGGATTGTTGTTTCTCCCACTGCTCCTGAGAGAGGAAAACCGAAAGCATATGGATACTCCTGCAGCGAATCGTTTCCTCCCCACATTCCGGGAAACAGCTGCGATCATGTTGACCTTTTCGCTGGTGATGTTGGGCTGGGTGTTCTTCCGCTCGCCAACACTCGGCGATGCATTCGCATTCCTGGGTGGCATGCTGGAACCGTCCCTTCTGGAACTTCCCAATCTTTACTACAAGCTGTATGCCTTGAAATCGCTGCTGCTTATTATTGTTTTTGTTGCGATAGAATGGTTTGGAAGGCACCATGCGTATGCAATTGAAGGTTTGAGCAGAGTTCAGAACCCCTTTCTTCGGTATTTTGCTTACTTTTGCCTAACCGTTTCGGTTTTGTGGTTTGCAGCATTGGAACGCAATGCGTTTATCTATTTCCAGTTTTGATGATGAAACGTTTTTTGGTAAAGGTAATGTTGTTCGCGACTGCAGTGCTCGGGTTTGTGGTGTGTGTGAACCTGATTGGCGATCCAGCCAACCTCTTCGTTTTCAAGTATGAGGAGAATCTTGCGAACGAATTGCTCTCAGGCAATAATGTCAGCAACATTGCCAATTTTGATGAGCGACAACTCCAGCGCCACTACATCGAAGGATTGGAGACTGCCCCGGACTATGCTGTTTTGGGTTCTAGCCGCACTTTGATGATACGTGATGATTTTCTGACAAACTCATCGCTTCGCAACCATTCGGTGAGTGGAGCCTCGCTTGAGGATTTGATTGGCATTTTTCAACTTTATCGGGAAACGGGAAAATTGCCTGACCATTTGTTGATCGGAATTGACCCTTGGGTCTTCAACGAACGCAACGGACAAATCCGATGGAAGTCGATTGCTGATGCCTATTGGCGCTTTCACGGGAAAAGTGAAGCTGAAGAGGTTGTGGAAAGGACCCTTTTTGACCTGCAGCAATTAATTTCGGTCAGCTATTTTCAGTCCTCGCTTTGGACCCTCCTGACAAATCGCAATAAAGGAATTCAAGTTACCGATACGGAAACGAATGACGGAAAAACACGTCTATGGGATGGCTCAATGGTGTATGGTTCCCATGTTCGCGAAAGGCAACCGCTCGAAGTGAATCGTCTAGCGCACAACTACATACAAGGAGGCGTTTACAGTTTGGACCACTTTGATTCCATTTCCGAAACACTCTGGAAGGAGTTCAGCGAATGGATAGAAGTGGTTCTTGCCCATCAAATTGAAGTCGCGTTTGTAATGGTTCCCTATCACCCCAAGGTGAGTCAGCATCTGGCACAGGACTATCCTGTCGTTGCTGAGGTTGAGAAACGTGTCCGTTCTTTTGCCCAACAACATCAAATTCCAATCAGCGGGTCTTTCGATGCCCGAAATCTCGGGTTCGACAATACTGCCTTTTACGATGCTATGCACTGTAGGCCCTTTGCCGTGAGGCAACTTGCTGAACCCCTTTTGAACCCTTATCTTCTGTTGAACACGTCAGGGTAAACGTTTGGGACCACGGTTAAAAGATACACGAAGATGCAGTATCCTTTTCTTTCGCGAATCAAAACGTTCACAAAGCCAGTGATTCGAGCATTCAACCGGCGCTACGCTGATCACAGCCGATTGATCCCGGTAGGAGAATCGATGGGGTGGGCGATCGACCGCGATATTGCCGAGCTGACTCAGGTTTGGAACGCAATGGGGTTGCGCTGCCTGCCCGCACACTATTTCTCATTGTGTGAGCGTCAGAGTGTATTCCTTGGCTCCCAGTTCAGTATTCTTGATCCGCAATTCATGGAATCTTCGCATCGCCTCGCTATTGCCTATTTTCACGGCCTTCCAGAGCAGGGACACGAGGAGCTTGACGGCAATTTTCGGGATTTTGTGACGCACCGTGAGCGTTTCACTCGCATCCAGGTGAGCCATGCCCACATGCGAAAGGTGTTGCTTGATCATGGTTTTGACGAGGAGCAGGTTCACCGCATTCCAATCGGGATCAATCCGGCTTACTTCCGGCGCCGATCCAAGGCTTCCAGCGAAACAAGTCGCGTGGCATACGGTGTGCCTCAGGATGCGTTTGTGGTCGGATCTTTTCAGAAGGATGGGGTCGGTTGGGAAGAGGGTAATGAGCCCAAACTCATCAAGGGACCCGATCTCTTTCTCAAGGTGATGGAGGAACTGCGACCAAGGATTCCCAAACTCTTCGTATTGCTCTCCGGCCCGGCACGCGGTTATGTGCGCAACGGTCTGCTGGAGCTGGGCATTCCGCATCAACATCATTTTCTGAAACAGCCGGAGGAGATTTCCCGACTCTACGAATGTCTCGACGCCTATTTGGTGGCCTCTCGGGATGAGGGAGGACCCAAAGCGATTCTGGAGTCAATGATTTCTGAAGTACCCCTGGTGAGCAGCAGGGTCGGGCAGGCAGTGGATTTGATTGAAGACGGGCGCAATGCGTTCCTTGTGGATGTGGAGGATGTTGATGCGATGCGAGACCGGTTGCTGCAGATCCATGAAAACGGTCCAGAGATTGAGGCTATGGCGGTGGCGGGATACCAGAACGCACTTCAACATGCCTATGGTGCCCAGAAGGAACTCTGGCGAAATTTCATGAAGGGGTTTGTGGAATCATGAATTTGGGTGCCAAATTGTGTCGAAAAGCTGAGATTGAATGGCATGCTTGGAAGACCCGAAGGCAGCTGCAAATGGAGTGGTCTGGCCACGCAGGTGATCCTATGCTGGCCTACCTGCACATGGGGTTTCCCGACGCCGTTCCGTCTAGGGAAGGCATGCTCAGCGGTGGAGGAGTCAAATATCAATATCTGAATGATGTGTTTCCGGCTCAACCTTCACACTGCAATCTGCTCTATGTCGTCAGCAGCTCCCGCTACCATCATACGTATGATTTATTGCGCTGGTACAAGCGTCGGGGGGTCAAGATCGTCTGGAACCAAAACGGCTCCTATTTTCCTCACTTTTACGGTGAACACTATGCCCGCAAGATGAACCGCCGCATGTTTCGCGAGATGCAGCTCGCTGACGTTGTGCTGTTCCAGAGTCAATTTGCCAAATCTGCGACTGAATCGCTGATGGGTACTTTCGAAGGCGTCTCGCGCATCCTTTACAACAGCATCGATACTCAGCGCTTTGTGCCAGTAGCACCCTCAGAGACTGAAATACAAAAACACCATCAGGTCATACTGATGGCGGGCAGCCATAACGATCCCTACCGACTGCGCCTGGGTGTAGAAACACTGCATGTACTACATCGTGCGGGTGATCGCCACCTGCGGCTGAAGATCGCCGGCAATGTATTGCCGCACATTCAGCGAGAGGTTGAGCATCGGATTGAGCAACTCAAGCTTGGGGATTTCGTGCATTTTCTCGGTCCGTATGCGCAGGCAATGGCACAGAATGTTTATCTACAGGGAGATCTTCTGTTACACACCAAATACATGGATGTCTGTCCTTCCATGGTGCTGGAAGCCATGGCCTGTGGTTTGCCAGTGGTGTATTCCAAAACCGGGGGAACTCCCGAACTGGTCGGTGAGGAAGCTGGAGTGGGGGTGTGTACGCGCGAAAGCCTGCACGAGCAGTTCCTTCCAGAACCCGATGCACTGGCGGATGCCGTGCGTGAAGTGCTGGCGAATCGGGAGCGCTTCTCCAAAGGCGCCCGCGAGCGTGTCGTCCGGCAATTCGATCTCGCTACATGGATGGATGCTCACCTGCAGTGTTTTCAGGAGCTAAGATCATGAATAAAGTTGTCCAGACTTGGGTTATCGGAGCAGGCGCAATTGCGGAGCAGTATCACTTGCCAGCGATCAAGCGTGTGTCGGGACTGAACGTGTGTGGCTTGGTGGACCGCAATCCAGAACGCCTGCAAAAGGTTGGTGATGCCTTCGCGATAGAACAGCGCATGGACGATTTTCGAAAGGTACCACTGAATGAATGTGAACTCGTACTGATTTGTGTGCCACCCGTTTTTCAGGCGCCAATTGCGGAACACTTTCTGAAGCATGGGAAATCCGTGTTCATCGAAAAGCCTGGGGCCGTGAACGCAGTAGAATTCCAGCATCTGCTGAAACTGAGTAAATCGCATCAGGCTCCGTTGATGATCGGGGTTTTCAGACGGTTGTATGGGGTCACGCATTACCTCGGGGAGATCGTGCGTTCAAAGCGCTTTGGTGATCTGCGCAACATCCGATTCGAGGAGGGCTATCCATATGCGTGGGCGAATGAAAGTGCCTACGTATTTGACGCACAGGTTGCTGGCGGTGGCGTATTGCTCGATACCGGAGCACATACGTTGGATCGGGTGCTGCACGTCAGCGGCTGTGAGCGCTTTTCTCATCTTCATTATGCCGATAATTGGAAGGGTGGGGTAGAGTCCGAGTGTTCGCTGCGCTTCATCGCTCACTTGAGGGAGCAGGATACCCCAGTCCAGGTTGAGGGGAAACTGAGCCGACTGCGCGAGCTGAAGAATGCGTTTGAGTTCGAGTTCGATAGGGCAACGCTCGGTTGTGGTGCAAACGTGCCGCATGAGCTTTGGATCGATTGGCATGTTCCGGAAGCGGATTCAACGGGTCCGGAGCGACGTGATCAAATCCTGCTGAATCAGAATTTTACAGATCAAATTGAAGAATATTTTTATCAACAAATCATCAAATTGCATCAAATTACAGTCGATAATGCGTGGAATGAAACAAACGCTCACTCCATGCTGTTGAACTTCCAACTTTTTGATCACTGCTACGCGAACCGCACTCCACTCAATTTTGCCTGGCAGAACATCCCGGAGGGCCTGTTGAGATGAAACCGAGAGTATTGGTAACGGGTGCATCCGGATTCGTGGGTTCGCGTCTGATCGAAGTACTTGAGCAGCGATCAGACTGGCAAATTCGTGCACTCGTACACCGCCCAAGTTCCGGGGTCCGGTTGAGTCATCTGAAAGTGGAGACCTTATGTGGCGATATTTGCGATCCGGAATTTGTGGCAAGAGCAATGCAGGATGTGGATGCGGTGGTCCATCTTGCTTATCAGAACCAACCGACGCGTGCCGGACAATCCAATGCAACCGTGCAGGGCACACGTGTTTTGGCCACGAACGCCCGACAGATGGGAGTCTCGCACTTCGTGCACATCAGCACATTGGGTGTGTTTTCTTACCGACCTCGTGGCCCGATAGAGGAATCCGCGAAGCTGCACTTGTGCGGAGATGCCTACTGCGATGACAAGATTCGGGCCGAGCGATGGGTGAGCAAGGTATGGAAGGATGAGTCCGGCTATACCATTCTTCGCTTTGCCAATGTTTATGGTCCCTATTCACCACCATGGGTGATCCGCATTCTCAACTATCTGAAAACCGGGCGCCCCGTGCGGGTCGGTGATGGGCAGCAGGCTTTCAGTCTGTTGTACGTGGATAACGCCGTTCAGGGCATTCTTGCCGCGTTGCAAAAGCCACCGCGCAACGCGGTTTACCACCTGTGCGATGCTATTCCCTCAGTTTCCACCTATATGGAGACTTTGGCTTCGTGGCTCCCGGATACGCGTCCGCTGGTGCTTCCGCTTGAATCGTATCGAAAGCTGAACTCCTGGCGTTCGAAAACGAAGGTGGAGCTGACGGAACTGCGAACCTTCCTGATCGCACCGGAAACGAAGGTATGGCTTTTTCGACTGCTTGAATTTCCACTACTCCTGCAACGTATGCTCTGGGTATTAAACCACCTGCCAGCTGGTCTTCGCCAGACCCTGCGATCCAAAATCCTTGGCATGAGCAAGAAACGGAAGTTGCCCGACTCAGGAACTGGTCCGCAACCCACAGACGTGTCTGGAGCATGGGACGGACGCCTGTTCATCGATGCCGGATTGTATCACCTGCTGGCGTCAAATGTGCGCTTTGAGAGCACGAAAGCACAGCAGGAGCTTGGGTTTTGTCCGGTCGTCTCATTGCAGGAAGGTTTAGAGCTTACCCGCCAATGGTGTGAATGGGCTGGATTGCTGGAGACTCCAAGGCAATAGAATGAAGCCAAATAACTCTCCATTTCCAGCCCTGCTGCAACGGCTGTTGCACCGCTCGATCAAGGGGTTGCGCCTGCTGGCAGAGCTACTGCGCAGTCGATTCGAACAAGCGGACATTGCGATTTTTCATGAGTTGTTGCCACCTCCCGATGGCGGTGGAAACCAATTTATCCGGGCGATGGCACGTTGTTTTGAGCGACAGGGCTTTCGTGTGGTTTTCAACCGGATTCCGCGAGGGGTCAAAGCGGTCTACTTCAATTCGTTCAACTTCAATGCTCGTGAATTCTCGGTTTGGCATCGCTGTTTCGGTGGAGAACGTCCATTCATCCACCGCATTGACGGACCCATTCAGACTTATCGCGGATTTGACGATGGAGCGGATGCACAGGTTTGGTCCTGCAACCGGCGCTTCGCCACTCATTCGATCCTGCAGAGCCACTATAGCCTCGAACAGCACCGGGAACTTGGGGTAGAGCTGGTGCAGCCAGTCCTGATCACAAACGCTTCTGACCCCGATCTTTTTTTTCCACCGATTCAGCGATGCCCACTCGAGGGACGAAAGGTGGTGCTCATTGCAACGAGCTGGTCTGACAATCCGAACAAGGGACTTGAAATCTACCAGTGGCTGGATGCACACCTTGATTTTGATCGTTTCGAATTTCGCTTCGCAGGGCGAATTCGTGGGAATTTCCGTCATATTCAGGTTCTCGGTGCGCTCGAGTCGATGGCACTGGCTGAAGAATTGCGCGCTGCGGATCTTTATGTGACCGCCAGTCGGATGGATCCCTGCTCGAACTCGTTGATCGAAGCACTGACCTGTGGATTGCCAGCGGTGTTCCTCAACAGCGGTGGGCATCCTGAGATCGTGGGAAAAGCCGGTCTCGGGTTTGAACGGGCCGAGCAGATTCCGCTGCTCATTGACCGGATTCTTGCGGATTACACCAGCTATCAATCTGCCATAGTCCGGCCAACGATTGATGAGGTCGCCGCCCAATATCTGGCGGTTGCTCAGCTAAACCAGAAGACGACATGAGCCAGGTCCCCACCATCAGTGTCATCGTGCCCGTTTACAATGGCGAGCGCTACCTTGAGACGGCCCTGCGCAGTGTGTTGAATGCAGACTGGCCACAGGACGCCCTGGAACTGCTGGTGATCGATGACGGATCGAGTGACGGATCACGCGATATCCTTCAGCACTTGAAAGACAAGCGCCTTCGTGTGGAGTTCAATAAACGCAACATGGGAGTTGCCGCCTCACTCAATCGCCTGCTCGATCTGGCCACAGGTGACTTCATCGCACGAATGGATGCAGACGATGTCTGCCTGCCCCATCGCTTTCGCGCGCAGATCAGGTATTTTCGTGCCCATTCGGATGTCGGGATACTGGGTGGACAGGTGATCTGCTTTCCCGGTGAACCTCGCTTCCCGAAGATGCCGACAGAGCGCCGGTTGTTGCGGGCTTTCAGTTTGTTTGCATCCCCCTTGATTCATCCCACAGTCATGTGGCGAAGGGAACTCAATCTTCGTTACACCGTGGATCCGCCCACAGCGGAGGATTATGATCTGTGGGTGCGTGCCATGACCACGACTCGAGTGGCCAATCTTTCGCAGCCCCTCTTGCAATACCGACAGGATTTTTCGGTGAAAAAACAGTCCTACCTTGAGGAGCAGAAGCGGGGAGGGAGCGACATCAGGAGGCGATTGCTGCAGGAGTTGGGACTTGATCCTGAACCCTTGCAATTGCAGATCCACGAAAAGCTGAGTAATTTGTGGGGGCACTCTGGCGATCCCTCACCGGCGGATGTTGCTGCTTGGCTGCACATGATCGAAGAGGGAAACCGCAAAACCGGCATGATGGACGCAGCAGCTCTGCGCCACCTACTCGCACACAAGTGGTATGATTATCATCTCTATTACCTCTTGCAGGGAAATTCCCGAATGGCGCATTTTTCGACCGCGAGTGAACTTTCCAATGCACTTGGGTTGAGTCGGCGCTGCAAACTGGAGTTTTTAGCATGGAAGCAACGGAGAGGGGGGCGATGAGAATTGTGCAGATCAACATCACCGACACCCAGGGTGGGGGTGCTGCACGTTGTGCTCATCAGCTCTTTGTGGGGTTGCGAGAACGCGGAGTGGAGTCGTTCCTGTTTGTCATGCGAAAGAATAGCTCAGATCCCGACGTGATCGGCCCGAGGGGTTCACTGCAACGGCTTTGGTACCGGTTGCTGGTGGGGTTGAACCTGCTCGGAATCCAGTTCTTCTACCGTGGACACCGAGGCGGTCATACGCTTGGTGTCTTCCCGAACCCCTTTCTTCTGCGCCAACTGAAAGCGATGAAGCCCGATCTGGTGCACCTGCATGCTCCGGCATGTTCATTCATTCCGATTCGTGCGATCCCCAAACTGGGCTGTCCTGTGGTCTGGACTTTTCATGATCTCTGGCCCATGGTCGGTGCTGCCCATCATCCAGATCCCGTTCCGGCATGTTGGTTTCACGATGGGGTGAGGGAGCGTTGCACGGATCTGAAGCCCGGACGATTGGAGTGTCAGCTCTGGTCTCAGAAGCAGCGGGCCTGGAGGAAAGCAACCTTTCAGATTGTGGCGCCCAGTGAATGGATGGCGCATTGGTGCCGCAACAGCCGAGCGCTCGACCAACATGCTCTCAGCGTCATCGCCAACGCCATTGACCCGGACGTGTTTACTCCCGAGGTCAGCGAGAAGGCCTGGCTTTCATCCCTTGGAATCCCAGACGATGCCTATGTGATCTTGTTTGGAGCCAATTTTCTGGTCAGCGATACCAACAAGGGGCTGACGTTGGTATTGGAAGCGATACGCCTGCTCGGGACCCCTCCGCACAAGCTTCATGTGGTTTTGTTTGGGGCGGAACGGGAGTTCGCGCCCGGGCTGCAATTGAACACAACCGTGCTGGGTCCGTTGTCTGACTATCGACAGCTTCAGTCTCTCTATGCCAGAGCAGATGTTTTTCTAATGGCATCGGTGTTTGAGAATTTGCCCTTTGCCGTCATGGAGGCCATGGCCTGCGAAACTCCGGTAGTTGCTGTGAACACCGGTGGCATACCCGAGATGATCACACATGGGAAGGATGGTTTTCTCTTGGACGAACGAAGTGCCGATGAAATGGCGAAGGGCTTGCAATGGGCAATTTCCCATAAACATTGGAGTTATGTCAAACAGGCGGCTCGTGTGACGGTGCTGAGTCGCTACGCACAGAAGGAATTTGTGGACAAGCACCTGGCACTTTATCAGGAATGCATCGGAACGAAATGAACCTGCCCACGCTCGACATCATCATTGTGCACTGGAACAGTCCAGACTTCCTGAAGCGATGCCTGCAGTCTCTGGAACAGTCTCATCGGAGCCGTTTTTCGGTGGTGAATGTGTGGGTGGGGGACAATCGATCCGAGCATCAGGATTTCTCCGAACTCCAGTCTTTCACATTGCCACTTCGCTGGCAATTGAATCCGGTTAATGTTGGTTTTGCCCGTGCGAATAATCAGGTTGGACTGACATCGCGGAGCGACTACCTGCTACTGCTTAATCCGGACGTCGAGGTGGAAGCGGACTGCCTGGATCGGTTGATGGCACAAATGGAGTCCCCTCGGCACACAGGTGTGGGCATTGCGGGTCCCCACATGCAATTGGGCAATGGTGAACCGGTTCGTGAATGTGCTGTATTTCCCACAACGCGAAGTTGGATTTGCGACTTTCTGGGACTTGGAAAACTTCGGATTCCTGCTCTGGGTGGATTTCGTCTGTTGGACTGGGATGTTTCGCAGACCCGTGAAGTGGACCACTTGATGGGGGGGGCGTGTCTGGTTCGCACAAGGGTCTATCAGGATCTGGGTGGCCTGGATGAGTGCTATTTTCTATATTTTGTGGACCTGGATTTTTCCAAACGCATGGCGGATTCCGGCTGGCGCTCACTCTTCGTACATGACGCCCGGGTCATCCATCGCACCGACGAGATCAAATCCACCGGAAGTATGATTCGCCTGTTGCATTCGATTCGCGGACGCTTGCGCTACACGTACACGCACCTGGGGCTGGTTGCGCGCATACTGACCGTGATCTTGACGTTCACAATCGAACCGTTGTTACGCATCGGACGCGGTTTACTGCAACGGGATGCAACGCAAATTCGGGACTTGTTCAAGGTTTACGCGATGCTACTGAAAGGAGGTGCCTGAGGTGAACATCATCGCCTTTCCGAAATACGAGCCGAGGGGACCCTCGTCGCGCTTGAGATTTTATCAGTTCGAACCAGAGTTTCAAAAACAAGGCGTTTGCATCACCTATCATCCGCTCTTTGGGGATGCATACGTGCAGGCACTGGTGTCCGGTCAGCCCCGCAGCCGTCGTTTGGTCCTGCAGGCTTATTGGCAGCGATTCTGGCACTTGCTCACACTTCACGCAGCACCAGATGCGCTGCTCTGGATTGAAAAAGAACTGTTTCCCTACGTGCCGGCGTGGATCGAGCGCTGCCTGTTGGCGCGCTTCCGCTGTGTGGTGCTCGACTATGACGATGCGGTTTTTCAGTTGTATCTGTATCACCGGAACCCCGGAGTGCGATGGGTGTTGGGACCCAAAATTGCGTCCCTGCTGCGAGGGGCCGATGGCGTGCAATGTGGCAGCCGTTTTCTTGATGCCTATGCCCAGGAGTCGGGTGCCCGCAATCGTGGTTTTTTGCCGACCTGTATTCGCCTGTCCGCCTACCGGGTTAAATCATACGTGGGTGTTCAGCCTAAAACACCGGTGGTTGGCTGGATTGGAACTCCTTCGTCCGCTGGAAATCTTGCAGCGATCCGCACGGAGCTGAATGCGGTCGCGCAGCGCTTTCCCTTTCGCCTCATTTTGATCGGATCGGGGAAGCTCGACTGGTCGGGGGACGCTTTTGAACTTGAGACTCGCGACTGGGATGAAGCCAGAGAAGTGGATCAGATTCTGGAGTTTGACGTGGGTATTATGCCGCTGGAGGATTCTCCCTTCAACCGAGGCAAGTGTGGTTTCAAGTTGATCCAGTACATGGCCTGTGCGATTCCGGTGGTGGCGTCGCCCGTCGGAGAGAACAGCGTGATCGTGTCCGATGGCATTGAAGGCTTTCTTGCGTCGGAAAGCGAACAGTGGCAACAGTCCCTGCAAGCTCTGCTATCGGACTTCAATTTACGACAGAAAATGGGGCGTGCGGGCCGCCTGCGGGTGGAGCAGTATTACTGTGTTGAACAACAATTTGCAAACCTGATGGGATTCCTGCAAAGCACCCTCTGGGAACGTGAGGGTAGAGCTTCGGAGCGATCTTTTTGAATCACCATGTGCGGCATTTTTGGATTTACCCGATTGCAAGCTTCCCCAGATGAGGCGCAACAGCTTCTCGAACGATCGATCAGCACCTTGCGCCATCGTGGTCCAGACGATGAAGGCGTGGAATGCTTTCCCGAACTGCATACCGGCTTGGCCCATCGCAGGTTGTCCATTCTCGATGTGTCAGCTCGCGGTCATCAGCCCATGCGATCTGCTTCCGGGCGCTACTGGATCTGCTACAATGGGGAAGTCTATAACTTCGCTGCCTTGAGGGCTGAGTTGGAGGGAGCCTATGCGTTCAGAACCGAATGCGATACTGAGGTCATGCTCGCCGCTTTTGAGCGTTGGGGAGTTCAGGGTTCCATCCCGAGATTTCGTGGAATGTTTGCCTTTGCCGTATTGGATTTGCAGGAGCAGGAACTGTATCTGGTTCGGGATCGCATGGGCATCAAACCACTCTATATCGGACGAACTGGAGATGCGGTATGGTTTGCTTCCGAGCTGAAGGCCCTCATGGTAACCGGACGGTTTCCTCGAAGCCTGCACAGCGAAGCACTGGAGAGTTACCTTGCCTTCAATTTTGTGCATGGACGCGCATCGCTGATCCAAGGCATAGAGAGGCTTGAACCCGGACACTTTCTCAAGGTCTGCATTCGGGAACCCTCCCGGGATGAAACCGTTTGTTATTGGAACGCCTTCAAGCCTGCGAACCTGTCACCTGCTGAGGGATTGCAGGGGGTGGAACTGAAGGCTTGGATGCGGGACAAGCTGCTGGAGTCGGTGAAACTTCGCATGGTTGCAGATGTGCCGCTGGGTGCATTCCTGTCTGGAGGGGTTGATTCAAGCCTGATCGCTGCTATGATGCAGGAGCTCAGTGATCGTCCAGTACAGACATTCACCATTCGAACGGAGGACAGCGGTTATGATGAATCTGAACATGCCGCAGCCGTTGCCCAGCAATTGGGCACGCAGCATCATTGTTTTACGATCACCCACCGGAAGGTTATCGAAGGAATCGAGCAGGCTGGTTCGTGTTTTGACGAACCCATGGCCGATGTTTCCATGATTCCCTCATTGCTTGTGTCCCAGGAGGCGCGACGCCTTGTAACCGTTGCGCTGACCGGAGACGGCGGTGACGAAGTGTTTGGGGGCTATAATCGCTATTTTCAGACCCCTCGCATCCTCAGGAGCATGCGCATGCTTCCGGGTTCGGTGCGTCGAAGTATCGGGAAATGCCTTGGCTCCAGTACCATTTCAGACGTGTTTCACCAGACGGGCATCCTCCAACGCATGGTTGCGGGGGCTGAGAAACTTCAGAAAGTCAGTCGCTTGCTGCAGGCGGAAAGCGTGCAGGGAATCTACGCCCGGCTCATTGTTCGCAATCCCAGTTTTGCCTCGCAGACGCTCTTGAAGCGCACTGAGGCAGTGCTTGCTCAGGCGATGGTTGCCGAGGATTCCTCGCTTGCCCGCAAGTTGATGCGCTATGACATTGAAACCTACCTACGAGGGGATATACTTCCCAAGCTCGACATCGCCAGCATGCAACCAAGCTTGGAGGCCCGCGTACCTTTTCTCGACCATGAGCTGTATGAAGCCAGCCTGATGCTCCCGGACACCATGCTCATGAATTCAGGGAAGGGAAAGTTACTGTTGCGTGAATGGTTGGCGGAACGAATCGACCCCAGAACATTTGAACGTCCCAAAATGGGCTTTGGCATTCCCATGGCCCAATGGCTGCGACACGAACTGAAGGATTGGGCGTGGGATGTGTTGATGGATTCCCGCAACCCAGCAATTTTCAGTCGGGACGAGTTGCAGGAGATATGGTCCCGGCACTTGAAGAGTCATCAGCGTGAGGACAGTGAAATCTGGCCACTCCTATTACTCTTTTCCTGGCATCATTCATTGCCTGTATCATGAGATCCAAGCTTGCAGGAGCCCTTCCATTTGCAAAGTGGATTGTTCTTTCGGCGAGACAGTCGCTCGGATTTGCATTCCTATGCACGCTGTGTTGCGGTATTGCCTGGATCGCGGGCATGACCACCTTGCAACCCATTGCCGTAGCTGCCTTTGCCCTGCTTATTGCTGTCAATCTGGTTTTGTATCGGATGCATCGCCTGAGCCTCTTAGACAGTATGCTCTCTTTGGGACTGTTGTTGATCGGGCTTGCACTCAGTGCCACATTTTTGTCGCGCATTTACGATACCACATACGATGGAATGCGTGCTCACCAAGCTTCTGTTGTGGCCTTGAAGCACGGATGGAATCCCATCAAGGATCCTCGTTTTGAAGCACCGTTGTTGCGGCAGAATGTGGAGACGGAGCGCAGCTTGCAGATGCAAGCACTGCAAGAGAATATTATGCTGGGGCAGGGCGGAAAGGTGAACAGTTTTTACATGCTGACTGCAGTGCTCTATGCAATGTTTGATAATTTGGAAGCAAGTAAATCGGTCCATTTTCTGATGGGATTGGCTGCCTTTGGGCTTACTTTTCAGCTACTGGCAAAACTCTCTTTGCGATGGGCACCACTTTGGGCGATCCTGTTTTCTGCCAACCCGGTGGTACTTTACCAATTTGGGAGCTTCATGCTGGACGGTTATACCTATTCGCTTTTTCAAATCTGTCTTGTTGCGATGCTGAGCATCCTGTATTGGCCTCAGCAGCTCACAGGATGGACTGATGGAGTGCTTTCAGCTCTGCTACTGTTCACTGCAAAAATCAGCGGGGCATCTTACCTTTTTGCGTTAATCGCAGCGTTTCTCTTGGTTGCAGGTGTGAGATATCTGTTGAAGCGACCACTGCAGGTGAAAATCCGATGGGCAATGGTGCTGATGATTCTGGGTTTTCTGGGTGCGTCCATCTACCACCTTTATGGGCTGCGGCAGGTCACGATTCATGGGGTCAGTGTTGCAAGCATCTCGAGTTTCATGATGCATCGTGATCAATCCCGTCCGGGATTGGCGGGGATACCTGAACTCGCATCGCAGTGGAAAGGGGAGCGATTTTGGCACTCACATGCGTCAGAAACACACATCAATCCGGGCACCTATCGCTCTAAGCCACCTGGTATGGTGAGGGTAGGTGAGCTAAAGCAACTTCACCGCGGACATGGCGAATATCGTACTGGCGGCTTTGGTCCGCTTTACAGTGCAATGTTATGCGTTGCTTTGATCATCCTAGTCCGAAAGCCCTCGGTTTTGAGCCAGTTTCCCTTTCAGGTCTTCGCCGTGTTTGTTTGCCTTACGGGCTGGATGCTTCCGATTTGGTGGGCGAGATGGACTCCATTCCAATGGCTGATCCCACTTTTGCCCATGCTGTGGGTGGCGGTGCGTTCACCGTCAGATTCTTCCATATTTCAACTGCCTCGGTTCATCACCAGAGGAGGATTGCTGGCATGCCTGGGCCTGATCAATGTGTGCTTGGTCAGTTTGAGCTACATGCTCGGACGATGGGAGTTGAGCAGGGCGATTGACCAGCGCATTTTGAGCATGACCGAGGAAGGAAGCACCGTTGAACTGCATACTGAGGTGTTCCCTTGCAATCAATTCTGGTTCACGACTTTGGGACGTTCAGTTGAAGTAATGCTCCGCGAAGCAAAAGAAATGACAGACGATTCCACCCTTATGACCATTCCAGGCACAGACTCCCGTTTTCGGGTTCGGGCTGAGGTGCTGCCCACGCAGCGCATTGAAGGTGATGTGAAGGAGGGTAAGTGAAGTTTCAGCTTGGGAAAAACTGCAAACACTGGAAAATGGTCAGAATCAGCGAAAGCATCGCTTCGGATTGATTTTTGAATCCCTTAAGGTGAAAATGATGTTTTACGTGGTGTATGAAGGCTTCGTTGGTGTCGGTCATTGTACCCTGTTTCAACTATGGTGAACAGCTCGAGTGCTCAGTTACGAGCGCACTCTCGCAAAGTTATCCTTTGCTTGAAGTTATCATCATTGATGATGGATCGACGGATTCTACACCTGAGGTTGCATCTCAACTCGCGCTAAAAGACTCAAGGGTTCGAGTTCATCATCAAAGCAATCAAGGGGTAGCTGCCGCACGCAACTGTGGGATGAAACTGGCGAAAGGAGAATGGATTCTCTTTTTGGATGCAGACGATGAATTGTTCCCTGAGTATTTGAGCAAAACAGTTTCAGTTATCGTGGAGCAGGGCTGCGATTTTGTTTATTGCGATTTTGAAGTGACTGGCGAGACCACACGCATGGGTCGCATGATCGAATTTGATCCACAAAAAATCAAGATCCGGAATTTTGTCAGTATCTGCACACTCTTCCGTCGAAATTCCATCGCTCAACACCACTTCGACTCTTCTTTGGAGATGAATGAAGACTATGATTTTGTTCTGGGACTCGTTGCCAGTGGATGTGTCGGTTTTCACCTGCCGGAAGTATTGTTTCGCTATCGCAAACACCCTGACAGCCGAAGCACCCGGGCATGCCAGGACCTAAAGGAATATCGTACCAAAAAATGCATCATCCGCAAACACGCCGCTTTTTTTGATCCCACAGAAACTCGCCTATCCTTGCGCTATTCACGGGAGCGCACCCTGCATACCCTGTATCAGCAGATTCGAATCAAACGACGCAATTGGGATCTATGGACGCGCGTGTTGCTGGCAGTGTGGTTCTCGCGAAGTGCTTCAGATATCTGGCACCTGGCCAAGGTACTCATGGGAAAGCCGATCAATCTCTGATGTTTCACTGCTTTTATTCGAACAAGCCAAGATTCATCCAGAGTTCGCTATAGGCGACATCAGGGATCGGATTGTAGGGTGGGTAGAATCGACCGTGTCGGGAATAGAGACCGAAGATGTAAACAAAGTCTTCCTTCAGGATATCGGGTGCTTCGGATGGATCTGCAACCCAAGTCTGCAATCCCTGCTTTGCAATCTGTCGCACGGACACAGGCATGCCATCCTTGCACAGTGCGATCCATTGTTGATTGGAGTCGACGTAAAGCCATCCTTCTGAGGTTCGAACCTCAGAGGCTGCATGGGAAGCGATTTTTGGACGCAGCAGCGATTTGAGCGCACTTCCAGCGATTTTTTCGTAGAGCGCGACGTGTCGAACTTCAAAACCGTGATAACGCAGCGCCTTTTCAATGAAACGGCTGCGATCATAGCAGATGCCACGTCCCTGCTGGACAAGGTCAGCGGGTTCACGTCTGGAGTTTAAGGCAATGCCCTCCCAAATCGGTGACGAGTGGAGGGCTGTTTGTTGTACAGACCGGATAATGGCGAGTTCATGAGCGAAAGTCATCAGTTCTGAGCGGGTTTCTGCAGAGGCTGCCGGGAACAGTTCAGAAAAAATGGTCTTGTCTTCGGGAGACAATGAGAGATCTACCTGATGCCAAAGTAGTACCACGCAAAGCAGCAATAGGGGCAAAAGGCTCATTGCCAGAATGCGGATCGTTCGCCTTACTTTCATGACGTAATGAGCATTGTTAATGAGAGAATACCTTCCGCGCAACCTGCGATTGCTTGTGGTGGCAGCCTGCTGTTGTCGGTGTTGCTCACTCAGTTGCTCTTCCGTGTTGGGATTTCGGTAACACCATGGCATTTCCTGCTGCTCCCCGGAACCTTCGTGCTCCTGCTTTGTACTGGTTTTTTACTCGAAGGCAGAGCCTCTGCTCGTGGTATTCTGCACGAGTGTGGTATTGGGCTGGCAGTGCTCGCTGCTTTTCTGTTGCTCACCGGATGGACCATTGCCACCGATTTTGATGGGCTGTTCATGCACGTTGAGTTTGTGCGTGCGCTGTCGCTTGGCTGGAATCCGGTTCGGGACCCATTTTTGCTGCAACCAGAACTGCTGGGATCGGGTCCCTCAATCGAATTATTGCAGAGCAAAATCGAAGCAGGAGGCTACTACCTGAAATACGGGCAAATCCTCCAGGCACTTCCGGCAGCGGCGTTTGGGTTGGAATATGGAAAAGCTGCCAATGCATGGTTTGCATATTTTCTTTTTCGCTCTGCTGCGTATGTCCTGCAACGCTGGGGACGAGGTCGCCTCGAATCCGTTTTGCTCGCGGCACTTGTTACGTTGAATCCGGTCATTGTTTATCAAATTCCGAGCTTCAAACATGACGGTTTAGTTGCCTGCTTGTTGGCGATTGTAATTTTGAGTGGAATTGTGTTTTTGAAACACCCGCGGCGGGATATCCTGATACTCGCACTGATTGCGATGACCCTGCTCGTTGGAGTCAAAAAGTCTGGATTGGCCTATGCCAGCTTTTTTCTCGCAGCTTATGCAGGGTTGTTTGCGGTGTTTCAGTTGCCTTTCATCCTCAAACATGCATGGCAGTTTTTGCTCGGAGTGGCTGTACTTGTTGTCATCGCAGTAGTTGTGCTGAAATCGGGTGCGTGGGACATTCGTCCGGACATTCAGCTGCCCATCGCCGAGGCTCTACAGAGCCGGGGAAATCTTGTCGACCGCATCAAACCAGAATCGGTCTTTGATCACTATCCGGAATACCGGGAGATGCAGGGATTTGAGCAGTTTCTCACGACGATATTTTCGGAAACTCACATCAGCCCAAGCACACCCGTTTGGAAAGTTCCGGGGACCTTTTCAAGCCGGGAGATTGCAAATTACCTTCAGGCATTTACGGGATACTGGATAGGTGGCTTGGGTCCCTTTTTCAGCTTGGCCGTCACACTTTCCATGTGCGGTACGCTACTGGCAGTGTTGTTGAACGCATCAAATGCGAAATGGTTGCTTGCAATGCTCGTCCCTCTGCTGCTGACGGTGAGTCTGCTGCCATCACTCTGTGTGCGCTGGGTTCCACACATCTGGCTGTTGGGAATCCTCTGGATCGTTGCTATGCCACCGCGTGCAGTCGACCCGGGCGTGAAGGGCGCTCTTTTTTCCCTCCTGTCGCTGCATGACTGGATGAGGGTTATGGTTTTGCTCGCGAACTGGACCCTCTGGGTTAACGCTTTGCTAGTGCTTGGATTGACGGTCATTGGCCAGGTGCGGATTCGGCAGATCCTCGAAACCCAGTTTGCCCTTCTCGAGCAGGTGGAACAACCATTGTCAGTGTCTTTCGACTGGTTTCCTTCCAACCGCTTCTGGTTTGAGGATCGTGGCATTGCGATCAATATTCGTTTGCAGGATGAGTTCAGGGGTGAGGTTCCATACAGTAATCTCTATCGAACGAACACTCGGGTGCACCTGACATCAGAGTCCCTTGCTCAATGGGTGCGATATCCCAAAAGTGACGAACTCATGGAGTTGCAAAAAGGCCTTGAATATTTAGAAAGGAAGCTACCGTCTGATGCTTACCAATGGCATTGGATTCGCCCACTTTTGGTGCTTCCGGGCGATGCATTGTTGTAATCACTGTCGATCATTGAAGGATGATGCAGAATTGACCCTATGGCAAATTCACAAAAAAATCTCGCACACGACCCTTATACCGGCCAATCCGAAGCTCAGTTATGAAATGGGGACGATATGACATCTTTGAGTTGTGCGCTCTCGCATTAATCCTGGTGTTTGCGATTGCACTGTGGTTGAAAAGAAGCAGCCCCATGGCTATTGAACGTGGGAATCTCGCAGTTGCGGGTGTTTTTGTGGATGCAGTGCAACCATCACTCGCAGGGGAGGATCGCTTTAATCGAGTGAAACTGGATGTGATTCGAATCCACAAAGGCTGCATTCTTGTGCATGGTGAAGTCGACACTCATGCCGACAAAGAAGCCTTGTTTGCATTTCTCGATGAGCGCTATCCACCTCGTTTATTGACCTTCAATCTTCGTATTCTGAACAAAGGCAATGCAGTTCATATCGCACCGGATGTCTTTCGTGAGGATTATCGGGTTGATCGACACCGGGAGGAGCGAATCATACTGGAGGCTGATGCGGTACTTCCTCCTGATACGGCTGATACTCTGGAATCAGGCGTTTGAAGAACAATCTTTGCTCAGAAGCTGACATGGACTCGAGTGAAGTTGCAATCGCATCGAGGGACACGAGAATCTCCTGCCCGAGCGGTGGTGGACTCTCAAAGCGAAGAATGCGCGGGTGACTCGTAGGCTTGAGTTGTTCAGCCTTGTGTTGCAGTTCCTCAAAGAGTTTTTCGCCCGGTCGAAGGCCGACAAATTCGATCAGGATTTCTTTTTCCGGTTCAAATCCGCTGAGCTGAATCATGTGGCGTGCTAAATCAACAATCCGGAAGGGTTGTCCCATATCGAGCACAAAAATGGCTCCTGGTGCTGCGAGCGTTGCGGTCTGGAGAACCAAGCCTACTGCCTCGGGGATCGTCATGAAGTAGCGGGTGACTTCCGGGTGCGTGACGGTGACAGGACCACCGGCCTCGATTTGCTGCTTGAAGAGTGGAATCACGCTTCCGGAGGATCCCATCACATTGCCAAAGCGGACGGCATTGAACCGCGTTTGGTTGTCAGGCAGGTTCTGCACCGATTGTATCGCCAATTCGGCAAGGCGCTTGGATGCTCCCATTGCACTGGTGGGATTGATGGCCTTGTCCGTGGAAATCAGAATAAAATCTGAGACTCCCAGACGACTGGCAATACGCGCAAGATTGGCGGTGCCGATGGAGTTATTTTTAAGGGCTTCACCGGGCTGCGCTTCCATGATGGGCACGTGTTTGTGCGCTGCGGCGTGGAAGATCAGATCCGGTTTTGCCTCGCGGATCAGATGTTCAATTCGAACAAGATCTGTGATATCGCAGATACGGGATTGAAAGCGCTCCCTTGGGATTGGCAAGCGCGACAATTCTTGATCAATTCGATAGAGTGAGGGTTCCGATTGATCGATCAAGGTCAGGTGTTGCACGTCTTTGTGAATGATCTGACGGCACAGCTCAGATCCAATGCTGCCTCCCGCTCCGGTCACAATGACGCGCTTCCCCCGGAAGCATTCCTGAATGGCATCAGAATCGAGGTGTACCGGCTCTCGGGGCAGCAGATCTTCAATGCTTACGGGTCGCATCTGTGAGGCCACCATTCGTCCGCTGATGAATTCTTCAAAGGCGGGAATGATTTCGACATCGAGTCCTGATGATTTCGCTCGTTGAGTGATTGACTGAATTTCAGCAGGACCGAGGGATCGATCTGCGATCAGAATCTGCTGGATTCCGTATGACTGACGCAACTCACCGAAGTCGCGTTGGATGGAAATCATCTTCAATCCATGAATTGTCCGTCCGACGCGGCGTGATTCTTCGACCAGGAATATCATGGGACGTTTTCCCATGCCAGGTTTGCTGATGAGGTCCGAAGCAACTCTTGCTGCCGAATCCCCGCAGCCGACGATGGCGACCTTTTGAGTTTTTTTGCTGCGAAGGTCCACTTCCAGGTAACGTTCTCTCAACATGCGCAGCAGGAAGCGGAATCCTCCAAGGAACACAATCGAGAGGATGAGATCCATGAGGATAACTCTTCTCGGGTAAATCCACTCAGCACCGCCAAGGGAGAACACGAACAGCAACACCATCGATACACTGAGCATGGCCCAGAAAATACTGAGCAGGTCAGGCAGGCGAAAAAACATCATGAGACCGCGAAACTGCCCAAACACAATCATGGCGAGCAGCTTCAGCGGAATCACCCAACAGGTTGCACGAATCGCCGCGTGTTTCAGCTCGTTGGGAATATCAAAATCGAATCCAATGATGAAGGACCAAAAGACCGAAAAGAAAAATATGATAGCATACGCGATCCCCAGTGATACCACACGAATCGGAGTGAGTGTGGCGATGGTTTTTTTGACTAGGGACTGGACCATGAATCGCTGAGATAGATAAACCGACTATCCCATTTTTCACTGATGCTCCTGTCAACTGCGTTCTTGGTTGGAAAAATGGGTAAATCAGCGAGAGAGTAGGTGATATGATTTTCTCGTTGTGGTCTCGAATCTGATACTTGATGATTTTCCAAATACGATGAAACAAACTCTTCCCAGGCAGATTATGAATCCTGAGCCAAATCTCTCGAGCCAGTATTTGCTGCTCAAGCGAGGGTTGGATTTGTTTGCTGCTCTGGCTCTGTTGCTGATTTTTTTTCCACTTTGGTTGCTGCTCATTGTGGCAATCAAAATCGACAGTCCTGGTCCGGTATTGTTTCGACAGAAGCGGATTGGACGTCACAAGACTCACTTCAATATTCTGAAGTTTCGCACAATGCGCATCGACACTCCTCGTGATACACCCACCCACCTGTTGGAAAATCCTGAATTCTGGGTGACTCGAGTGGGCACGTTTCTTCGCAGAACTTCGCTGGATGAGCTTCCCCAGCTGATTAACATCCTGAGGGGAGAGATGTCGTTTGTCGGACCGCGTCCCGCATTGTGGAATCAGCAGGATCTAATCGAAGAACGGGATCGGTATGGTGTAAATGCCGCTCCAGTTGGTTTGACGGGCTGGGCACAGATCAATGGCAGGGATGAACTTTTGATTCCGGAAAAAGCCAGGTTGGATGGTGAATATGTGCAGAAATTTGGCCTGTACATGGACCTGCGATGTTTAGTGGGTAGTGTCATTGCAGTGTTGCGCACTGACGGGGTTCTGGAAGGTGGCACCGGAAGGCTGGGCAAATCCGAAACCGGAGGTGTTCCCCATAAATCTGGGAGTGATTGATGTTGCTGGTTATTGGAATCACAGGCCACAGTGGTCGTTTCTTTCATGATGCGCTGATTGCCAGTGGGTATGCGGGTAGAGTACGTTGCCTTGTGCGAAGAAATTCTGAAATTGGATTTCTGGAGACATCTCCACTGCACTTGGAATGCGTGGTCGGGGATTTGAATGAGGATGTTTCGTTGGACCGTGCAATGAAGGGAGTGCAGGAAGTGCTTCACATCACCAATATTCGTTTCACACCTGCAGTTGTGAATGCTGCTTTGCGCAATGGAGTAAGCAGTGTTGTGGCCGTGCATACAACCGGGCTGTATTCGAGGTTTCGGGCGGCGTCGGCAGAATACGAATCAATCGAATCCGATTTGGCAGAAAAATTGAAGAAACATCCCGATTTTCGGCTGTGCATTTTGCGACCGACAATGATCTTCGGGGATTTAGACGATCACAACGTGAGCAAATTTGTTCGCATGATGGACCGCTGGCGTATCTTTCCATTGATTGATTGCGGGTCCGGGCGCCTCCAGCCAGTGAATGCGAGGGATCTTGGACGGGCTTATGCGGCTGTTCTGGCGCTGCCGAGTGAAGATCGGCGTCCCGAGTACATCCTTTCGGGAGAGCGGGCGGTTTCGATGCGGGAGTTACTGCAACTCATTCTTGACGCACTTGGGAAGCGGACTCGCTTCATCAACTGTCCGGGCTGGCTCGGGGTCACCCTCGCGCTCATCTGCAAGTTCCTGACTCTGGGGCACTTGGATGTCGTGGAGAAGGTACAGCGCATGACGGAGGATCGCACCTTTGCTCATGCCGAAGCAACCGAGGACTTTGGCTATCAACCCGAACCCTTGGAGCAGGGCATACAGCGCGAGGTTCAAGCTTACCTCCGTGCGCGATCAAAGTCCATAGAACCCACCTGAAGCCTGTGAATAGCCACGGACAATCCCGCATCCTCATTCTATCCAATCATTTCATCACGCTGTACCAGTTTCGGCGGGAGTTGATTGAGGAGCTGCTCGGGCAGGGATATGAGGTCTTGCTCTCCCTGCCACCATCGGCTGACAACGTGTTCTTCCGTGAGCGGGGTTGCAGGGTGATTGAATCCCCGATTGACCGAAGGGGAATCAATCCGCTCAAGGATGTCCGCCTGCTGTGGCACTATGTCCGCTTGATCGCGCGATGCCGTCCGGTCGCCGTGCTCTCTTTTACCATCAAGCCCAACATCTACGGTGCGATCGCATGCAATCGCCTCGGGGTTCCCCAAATCTGCAACGTGACCGGAACGGGAGCGACCTTCCTCAAGAGGGGACTGCTTCGCTCCCTGGCCATGCACCTCTACCGCCTGTCGGTTCGAGGGGCTACATGCGTCTTTTTTCAGAATGAGGGGGATCGTCAGTTCTTTCGGACGCACGGGATGGTGAACGGGAACGATCACCGTATCCCGGGTTCTGGAGTGAATCTGGAGCAGTATGCGCTCGCTGAGTTTCCAGCTTCAGAGGCAGTTCGATTCTTGTTCGCAGGTAGGATCATGCGACTCAAGGGCGTGGATGAATTGTTGGCAGCGGCTGCAGCACTGGCGAAAACCCATGCTAAGGTAGAAGTGGTTTTGGCCGGTTTTATTGAAGAGCCGGAGTATGAAATAAGACTGCGCGATCTGGTGCAGGAGGGAGTGGTGCACTACCTGGGTTTTGAAAAAGACATGGTTACCGCCATTCGCAATGCTCACTGTATCATCCTTCCCTCGCACGGTGGCGAAGGCATTCCCAATGTGTTGCTCGAAGCTGCCGCGATGGGTCGGCCTGCCATTGTTTCAGCGATTCCGGGTTCAGTGGAGGCAGTGCAAGATGGTGTGAACGGGTTTCATTTTGAAGCGGGAAATGCTGGAGATCTTCTCGATAAGATGCAGCGCTTTCTCTCCCTGACTGCCGCCCAGAGGGAACTGATGGGTCAGGAAGGGCGTAGGCTTGTGGAGACCCAATTCGACCGCAAGTACATCATTTATATTTACATGAAAACCATAAATGCGATCTTGCAATCAAATCCATTGAGTTGATCACATTCCTGTAATAACGCTCTTACAGCACGCGTTCGAGGATGATGGAGTTGCGCTGGCTGTACTCGTAGGCGCTCCGGCGTTCGGGTGGAAGTTGGTCGATCGTGGTGCGGGTGAAGCCGAGGTGTTCGGTGAAGAACTCGGATGCTTGGGTGGAGAGCGCGATGACCTTTTGAAATCCGCGCTTTTTGGCCTGTTCAAGGGAGTAGCGTGCGAGTTTTTGTCCGATGCCCTTGCCCTGATGATAGGGTTGGATGCAGACGCTGGCGAGTTCAACCAGGGTTTCATCGTAGGGGATCAGGCAGGTGCATCCGATGATGCTGTCATCCACTTCGTAGAGATAGAAGTTTTCGAGTCGATCCTCGACTTCCTTCATGGATCGGGTGATCAGCTGGTTGGTCTTGGATGCGTGTTTGACCAGCGCATAGATGTCGGCGATGTCGTCGGGTTTGGCCCGGCGGATGCGATCGTATTCATTCGCGTGGATCATGGTGCCGAGACCGACCTTGTCGAAGATTTCGATCAGCAGACAGCCGTCGATGCGACCATCAAGGATGTGCACACGGTCGGTGTTCCAGGTGAGCACCTGGATCGCGTGACGAGCCTTGCTGAGCAACAGTGGGTCCATTCCTGCCGGGTTTTCCTGGATCATCAGCTTCAGTTGCTCGGCAGAACAGTTGAGGATGCTCTCTTCCCCAATCGTCAGGCGGGGGCGACTGGTCAGGTAAATCAGCTTGGAGGCTCCGAGTTCTGTTGCGAGCGTTGCCGCGATATGATCGGAGTTGATGCGAAGGCTGCGACCCTTGTCGTCGTAAATGATCGGGGAGAAAACGGGAATGTCGCCGTGCTCGAGCAGGCGTAGGATGCGCGCCTTGTCGATGCTGTCACAGAGGCCCGTGTGCATTTGATCGATCCCCTGTTCGATGCCCACTGGCCTTGCATCAATGGCATTGCAAAAGGTGTAGGGCAGGGATTGTTCGGAAAGGCCCCGCATGATCTGGGCTGCGGCGACGCCAGTGGCATCAATTGCGAGCTTCAGGGTGGCATCGTCCGTGCGACCTTCGCCGCGTTCGTCACTGATGGTCACATTGCGCTCTGCTGCAAGGGTGCGGATTTGCTGGGCAATTCCGTGACAGAGCACCACCTTGATATTCAGGCTGTGCAGTACCGCAATATCGGTGAGAAGGCTTTGAAAATTGGAATCTGCGATCACAGAACCATCAATTCCGAGCACAAAAATGTGATTCCGGAAACGTGGCACATACTCCAGAATGTCCCGCAGGTCGATCGGTCGAATGCTCATAGGTCGGGATGGTTGGAAAGGTCGGATGTCTCGATGATACTGCGGGTCAATTCACCCCACTGCATGCGATTCAACAGTTCTGCGGATGTGGGTTTTTGGTAGAGTTCGCGCAAGTCGGGATGTCGCATCACATCGTGAAAGCGTCCTTGCTGCAATTGAGCGGGAAGCGTGGATTCCTCAAGCACAGATGCGATTTCGGGTTCCTGGAGTAGCGTCTGCACCTGTTCGAGCTGGAGAAACGCATCGCGAAGATCCTCACGAACCGATAGGATGCGCAGGTGCATCAGGAGTTCATAGCGTGCTTCTGGCACGGGATCCCCTTGTTTGACCCAGTGCTCAATGGGAGGGTGATACAGGGCACGGTACAGGTTGACAACGAACTTGTCACTGCGCGCGACATGCTCCGGTAGATACACATCCTGCTTTTGCCGATGTTCGAGACTGCCTGGTGCTGGAGGGATGGCCAGATTCAGGATTCCGATCACCCGGATCAGAATCGCAACAACGATAAAAACCACAATGCCATTGCAGAGTCCGAAGAGCACACCGCCGATACCGGAGATGAGTTTCTTTTTCAGAGTGGGTTGCTTGCGAGTGCTCTTGAACAGAAAGATCGCTCCGGCCACGAAGAGAAAATAGACCAACACTCCGAAGATCAGATTGGTCAGTTCTATCAGAATGGGTTCAGGGTAGGGGATGAGGTTGCGGTAGAGGTCCAGAATGATAAACCCGAGGACTTTTCCGATGAAGTAACCGATCGGGACTCCCGCCAGCATGAGCGCGGAGCGTCCCAGCCCATGCAGCCAACCCTGCCAGGCTGAAAACAGCATAAACAGAGAGAACAAAACATAGACAAAAAGCTGCCAGTCCGTGATGTCAAATGTGGGCGCCATGGATGCAATGATAACGTAAGTTGCCTTTGATTCTTCCTTGATTTCCTCAGAGGGATAACGGATTGTCGACCGGATCGAAGCCAGTGAGGAAATCCGTCCATCCTGGTGATGTTTCAACATGAACACGAATTCCACAGAGTCGATTCTTTTGTCATTGGTTCTTGATGACGGTTCAGCTGAGGTTATCGTGAAAGGTTCATGATGAGAGGATGGCAACAGGCGCACGGGCGCCGCTGGCGAGGCAGGCTCGCAATGATCATTGGGCTTGGTGTCCATGCGGTGATGCCGTGCTTTCTGCTGGCTCAGAGTGAGGAGATTCCAGTCAGTCTGCAACCGATCAATGATGCTCACCGTATCGCGGATCAGGATGCAGTGCTCAAGCTCATGAGTGCAAAATCAGCTGTCGAATTTGGCTTTGCATCAATCGCGACGCCCCTGTTCGAACAACTGCTTGAGGAGAGTGAAGCATTGGATGCTGAAGTCGTGGAAGAGGCCAGGTATCACCTCGTTCTAAGTCTGTTGAACCAGGGAAATGTTTCACGCGCACGCTTACATCTCGACCCGGAACTCATCGGTGACTCACCTCGCCTGGCGTTGGCGGATTTGCTGCTGGCCTATGCGGAGCAGGTGCCGACCGATGAACTGGAGCAACGCTTGTCGACCCTCGCAGGTGTCGATTTTGGAGCGGATCAGGTCTGGTTGCCGGTGATGCGGGCCGTGATTGCGATTCGTCGTGGCAATCTGGAGCAAGGGCGTCGTATTGTCGATGGTGCGCTGGCAGAAGCTGCGACGACGTTTCAACGCTCATGGATCGAACTGCTCATCTGGCGGGAAGAGATTCAAAGCGGCGAAGCCAACGAGTCGCTGCTGATATCACTCCGCTCCCAGATTGAAAACGCGGTTAATCCTCTCATTGCTTCCCAATTGACACAGCAGTATGCCATTGTGCTGCATGCGCTCGGGAGAGACAGCGATGCCATACGGATGATCGAGCAACAGCTTCCGTTGCTGGGGGATGCCAACCGGGACCAGCGGGATCGAATGTTGATGCTGTTGGCCATTATTTCGGGCAGACAGTCAGGGCGCACACAGGTAGCGATTGATGAAATCCTGCTCAACGGAAGATCGGAACGCATCCGCTCCATGGCGTTCTACCACTGGTTGGCTACTTTGGAATTCTCAGATCCCTCGACTCGGCAGACACTGCAGCAGCTGCGGGACTCTCGTCCGAATGATCCATTGCGGCACGAAATCGCCTATGCCCTTGCGCTGAGTCATTTTTACTCTGGGAACCTGAATCAGTCGCAGGTCTGGACGGACAGCATCCTGGAGTCGGATGCCAGTGCTTCTCTAAAAATGAGTGCGCTTCGGGTACTGATTGCGGTTTGCTGGAGCCAGAATCCGCCCCAGTACCGCCTGGCAGCAGAGCACCTGTTGCGCTTGCGTCGCCTCACTCAGGTGGATGCAGACCGCTTTCGTCAAACGCTGCTGATTGCAGACAGCTATTACCTCAATGGAGATTTTGAGAACGCAATTCCCTATTACCGCGGATTGCTGGACGAAAACCTGAGTCCCCGCATGCGCAACGAGCTGCTCTACAAAATTACGGACTCGATGCTGAAACTCGGGAACGTCGATGGTGCGCGACCGATCCTCGACCGATTTCACGATGAACAACCCGCACTGAGTGAGCTGATCTGGGGCAGCGAGTGGAACTTCAACCTGCACCTGGTCAAGGTGGATCGTCTCGATGAGGCGATTGTGCGCATGGAGCAGTTGCGGGATCGCATTCAGTCCGTTGCAGGAGAGGGCTGGAGCCAAATGGCAAGATTACGCGTGGGTTGGTTGCTCGGCTTTCTCAACTTTCAAAAACAAGACTATGCCGAGGCAAATCGTGCAATTGAGCTGGCTTTGAACTCCTACGAATCGCTCCCTGTACAAACGCGGGAACCCCTTTCTGTACTCGGTGACGAACTGATGTTGCTCTCCGCACGATGCCATTTTGCAGATGAACAATCCGAAGCGGCAGAAGCCCTGATTGAGCAGATTCGTGAGCGCGGTAATTCGACTACCTCAGCGGCAAGTTACATTGTCGAAGCTCGTTTTCACCTCTCTCAGGGGGAAAATTTGGAGGCTCAGCGTGCGTTGACAGAACTCGCAGACCGATATCCAGACAGCGAATATGCACCAGTTGCACTTTATGAAGCTGCCATCAGCATGGAGATGAGGTTGAGCGAAAATTCGGATCAGGAGGCTATTACGCTGTATGACCGCATTTCCACGCAGTTTCCTGATCACCCGCTCAATTTCATTGCCAAACTTCGACAGGGTGACCTGCTGCGCAAGTCGAATCAGTTCGCGCTGGCAATCTCCTTCTATGAGAATGTCTTACAGGACTACCGTGACGATCCCAGACTGTATTTGGTAGAAATGGCGATGGGGGAGAGCTACCTTGCAATGGGTTCCACCCGCGCCGACTACACCGACCAGGCCTCCCGCATCTTTGAACGCATCTTTGATCGCACCCATCTGCCCATCGAACTGCGAATCGAAGCAGGGGCCAAGGCTGCGACTGCGCTCGAAAAAGTGGGAAGGGGATTTCGTGCACAGGACATTCTTTGGCGCGTGGTATCGCTGGTGACACTGGATGCAGGATCAAGCCAGAACATGGGTGCGTCTGGCAAATACTGGCTGTCACGCGCACTGCTGCAGCTTGCGGATTACCTCATTGCAAACGATGCCGCGCATGAACTGGATCGTCTGACAGAACTGGCAGACTTGCTGCGCATTCCCGGCGCGAATTTGATACGGAACAAACTATGAGCATTGATATTTCCATCATCCAGCAGGGCGGACCAATGATGTGGTTATTGCTGGCGACGAGTGTTGTCGGATTTGTCCTCTTTGTAGAACGCCTGTTTTTTCTGCACAAAGGACACATCAATACCAATTCCTTCGTGGAGGGGATCAGCAATATCGTCAAAAAGCGCCGACTTGTTGAGGCACTGACAATTTGTGAGGAAAATCCCGGACCCATTTCCAATATCATCAAATCGGCTCTACTCCACTATGATGAACCCAAGGAGAAGCTGTTTGATGCCGTGCAGACCGCAGCACTGGTCGAAATCCCATACCTGCAGCGCCGCATCGGAACCCTCGCTGTCATTGCCCGCGTGGCACCGCTTTTTGGACTGATGGGAACTCTGCTTTCGATCATGAATACCTTTTCTCAACTGCAGCAGGATGGGGCCTATGCGAATGCAGCCGACTACGCTGGTTTCCTCGCCCAGGCCCTGATCACAACCATCTTCGGAGTTGGTATTGCGATCATGGCACAGCTCGCTCATCACTTTCTGCATGGTCGCTTCCGTGCATTGGTACACGACATTGAATGGGTGGGACACGACATGATCCAGCTCATCACCAATCTTGACGATCTCGATCCGCATGGCGAAGAAGCAAAAAGAGACGCTTAGGTTCGAACTGGAGAGTCCGGATCAAGGACTCATGAGTCCCTTGAACCTGAAAATTGCTTACCAGATTCCAAAGAGCGAAATGGACCTTCTCCCATTTCTCGACTTGGTCATGATCGGCTTTCTGTTCTTCATGCTGAGTTCGCGACTGGTATATGCGCCTGGCATTGTGGTTGATTTACCGCGTACTCAGGCTTCGATCACAGACTCTTCGCTGGTCACGGATGTGCTCACCGTAAGCAAGCGTGGCGACAACCTTCTCTATTTTTACCGGGGAGCGATCTACGATCATGAGGCGCTGCAAACCTATGCTAGAAATCAGCAAGGCTCCGCAGGTGCGGAAAATTCGATTCTACTCGTAAAAATGGATCGTCACCTCCCGATTCAGTTGCAGACTGATCTGCTCGAAATCACCCGTGAAATGGGCTATGCCAGAGTTCAGATCGCGGTGGAACCGGTGGATCGCTGAATGCCTCACCCAACCCAAATTTCAAACACCCGTATCGGATGAACATGAGTCAGTCCCGTCGATGTGATGGAAATTTCATCAATCTCGAATTCTTGAAGGCCCATGAAGGGTTGCCTGCATTGAGCGTGCGCGGTCGGTTTGGGTTGGAAAAGGAGCACGTGCGCTGCATGACGGATGGTCGTCTGGCCATGACCCCTCATCCGGAGCGACTTGGAAGCAAGGCGGATCACCCCTTTATTACAACCGATTTTTCGGAGAGCCAGATTGAAATGATCACGCCCCCGTTGCCGAGCCTTCACGAGGCACACGGATTTCTGACCACACTTCACCAAATCGTCCTGCAGGCACTTCCTGAAGATGAATTATTGTGGCTGCAATCCATGCCTCCTGTTCTGCCGGACGAAGCAGAGATTCCTGTGGCGCAATTTGAGGGCAGCTCGCGCTTCAAGACCGAATACAGGGAAAGGCTTTCTTCGATTTATGGTCGAGGTCGGCAAATGATCTCCGGTGCGCATTTCAACTTCTCCCTCAGTGAAACGTTTCTGACAGACCTCGCACGGGTGCGGGGTGAGCCAGTCGATATGATTCGGGATCTGTGCTACATGAAAATGGTGCGCAATCTCATGCGTCATCGCTGGTGGCTGGTGGGTGCTTTGGGGCGGAGTCCGAGCAGTGATCCTTCGCTCAAGTTGAAGTCCTTCGATTCGGAGCAACTGTTTCCGGTGTGTTGCGATTTTGGGGTTTCGATTCGGTCCAGCCGTATTGGTTACCGCAATCCACATCCTCTCGAAACCGACTATTGCACACTGGAGAGTTATCTGGAAGCGCTCGACACCCACATTCGTGAGGGAAAACTGCTCAACCGCAATGAACTCTACATGCCAGTGCGCTTGAAGCTGGACGCACAGGGAGAGCGCATTTCCCATCTGGAAGTGCGATTGCTTGATCTGGATCCGGAGGATGCGATTGGCATGCCGCTCGCATCACTGCAATTACTGCACCTTTTCTGTCTGTTTGCCTTGCTCGAACCTGAGCCGGGTCCATTCGATTCGACCCAGCAGCAAATCGCCGATGAGCGGCAGAATCTGGTTGCAGTGGCCGGATTCTCCGGAGAAACGACCTGTTGTGGAATTCATCTCAAGGGAGAAGAGTTGCAGGGAGAAGCACTTGAAATTGGTCGCAAGATGCGTGCGTTGCTCGAGGCTCTGCCCTGGTCAGCCGAGCAGCGATCTTGCATCCTGGAAGGCATTCAGCGATTGGAACAGGTTGCCGCCGGGCATGAGGCACATCCCTCCTCAAAGCTCATTGCGGCAGTACGTGAGCAGGGTTTCATCCCTTACCATCTTGAGCGTGCAGTGCGATCCAGGCAGGAGATGAACAAGGCGCATTTTCGCTTTCACGGGTTTGAGGATATGGAACTCTCCACGCAGTTGCTGCTGCGTGAGGCCACCACCAGAGGGGTTCATTTTGACATCCTTGACCGAAGTGAAAACTTTGTACGCCTGCACAAGCTTGGCAAGGAGGAGTATGTCATGCAAGCGACGCGAACCTCACTCGACCGCTACAGCCATGTACTGCTGATGGCCAATAAGGTGACCACCAAGCATGTACTCGCGCATGCGGGGTTGCGTGTTCCTGACGGAATTCACGCCAGCCATGCGGATGAAGCACTGCAACACTGGCATCGTGTGCAGGGGAAGGCCGTTGTGGTGAAGCCGAAGAGCACGAATTTTGGGATCGGCATCACGATCTTGAAGGAAAACAATCGTCGAGATGCCTATGAGCGCGCAGTGCACGCCGCATTTCAAGAGGATCGTGAAATTCTCGTTGAAAGCTTCGTGCCGGGCAAGGAATTCCGATTCTTCCTCATTGACAGTCAGGTTGTGGCGATCCTGCACCGGGTTCCGGCAAATGTCTGTGGAGATGGTCAACACTGCATTCGGGAGCTGGTTGAAAACAAAAACCGCGATCCCCTGCGAGGGAAAGGGTATCGCACTCCGCTGGAAAAAATCGGTCTTGGCGATGCAGAGGCCTGGTTTCTTGAATCCCAGGGCTACGATTTTGACACGATCCCTGCCAAGGGAACCACGGTTTACCTTCGCGAAAACTCAAACATCAGTACCGGTGGTGACAGCATTGATTTCACCGAGCGGGTGCATGTGAGTTACCATGAACTCGCATCCCGTGCAGCAAATGCCATTGGGGTAAGAATCACAGGCCTGGATATGATGATTGAGGATTATGGTACACCAGCCAGTGAAGGCAACTACGCCATCATTGAGATGAATTTTAACCCGGCCATCCACATCCATTGCTTTCCCTATGAAGGGAAGAACCGACATCTCGACAAGGCATTGTTGAATCAGCTTGGTTTCCTTTGAGTGCTTGCGAGTTGACCTGGTTCGTTTTGTGCAAGCCTGGAAGTCCAGGCATTTCCAGCTTTCCTTTCCCGCATTGCATTGGCATGCTCGGTGCATGATTTATCTGATCGACGGTTACAATCTGGTGTTTCGCAGCTTTTATGCCATCCGCGAACTCCGGCGTTCGGATGGGTTTCCCACAAATGCCATTCACGGTTGGGTCAAGACGCTATGGTATTTACAGGATCGTGCGGATTGTGATCGCCTGATCGTGTTTTTTGACCGAGGCGCGGATGAACGGGAGGAATTGTTGCCTGAATACAAAAAAAACCGAAAGGAAACACCACCTGAATTGGAAGCACAGGTGCCCTGGATCAAGGAGCTTACACATCTGATGGGGCTGTCCATCGTGGAAAAGGAGGGTGTCGAGGCGGATGATTTGATCGGTGCCTATGCCAGTCAGTATGCAAGTGAATCGAATCCGGTTGTGATTGTCAGCGCTGACAAGGATCTTGCGCAGTGCCTCAATGCTCACGTTCACCAGCTCCTGCCACCTCCGACGGCCAATCCTCGGTTGGGCTGGCGCATGATGACGGTGGACAGGGTTCCAGAGCGATTGGGTGTCCCTGCGGAACGTGTGGCTGACTACCTGGCATTGGTGGGCGACACTGCAGACAATATTCCGGGGCTTCCCGGGGTTGGCCCAAAGACTGCAGCAAAGTGGCTGCTCGAACACGGTGATCTGGAAACCATCATCGCGAAGGCAAACTATTTGACACCTCCGCGCTTTCAGGGACTGGTTGCCCAGAGCGCTGAGCGCCTGCGCATGAATCTCAAGCTCACGACGTTGGACTGCAGTCACGAGGTGAACTGTGATCAGGTCCCTCCGGTGCAGCTGGAGCAGCTGGAGCAAAAGCTGCTGGAACTGGAGATGAAGCGTTCCGCTGTAGATGTTCGAAAACGATATGCCTTAAAGTGATCAATTTGTCTGATTGGCACGGATGAAGCTTAATGATTTGTGTTCACAGGTTCTGATCTTCGTTAGTCAGAAAATCATCACGTTTAGGGGTATATATAGCGAGGGTCCGTTGCTTTTTGGGGTTGCAACGGACCCGCTTTATTTCTGGAAATCAGCGCATCGCTGAGCCGGTCGGGAAAAGTTGGACAGAGATGAGAAGCTGCTAGTGGAAAAAGCAGCTAATGAAAAAGAGACAAAAGTTCACCGCAGAGTTCAAAAGCGAGTTGCCCTTGAGGCGAATCGGGAACGCGAACCGATCCATGAGATCGTGATACGTTAGCAGATCCATCCGACCCAAGTGACGGAATGGAACAAGGCGTTGTCATCGGGAGCCGGGAGCGTGCTTGAATCACAGCGAAGCAAGGACGATGAGGCCCTGAGACAGAAAATCAAAGAGGATCGCCTCTACAAGCAGATCGGCCATTTGCAGGTGCAAGTGGATTTTTTTAAAGAAGCATACGACAAGAGCGGTATCCCTTTGCCAGCGGACGATTTGGATCAGATGCGATAGTGAGATGAGCATCAAAGAATAGTGCGAACTGCTGCGGGTTCCGCTCTCGAGCTATTACCACCGCTCACAAAAGAAGCCAAATCTTGAAGATGTGTTACTGATACGAATGATTGTTTCAGATACTGAACCGAGGATTTGACAAAATACCGTTCGGCAGATGCCGAACTCAAAACGCTCCGATCCATCGGAGCTGCAAAAACTCCGACGAGTCGGGGACACAAAAGCATTTTGGGGCTGTGAACAGCGTTATGTGGCCAATAGGCCTTTAAAGGTTGGCATCCGCCAGCCGATGCTAAAGATTCAGTAGTTTAAACCATAAATGGCATAAATTTAATGGAAGCATTCGGCGGGGTGTCCCATTTATTGTTGAAACTCGAGGTGGCTTGATGAGTTTGATGTTCGATTTATGGGTTTGGTGCAAGTTTCTTTCGGGGACGAGGGCTGCGAAGGCTCTGCTATCGAGAATGGGCTTAAAACTCGTCGGAGATAGCAGATACGAAGCAGCCCGGCCGTTCATGCCGCAAGTTCTCCTTTTTCGGCTCGCTTGAGGGCTTTCTGGAGTTGGTCTAAATCGCGATGCCCACGGACTCTGCGGAATCCTCTATGGGCCAGTTGCAGTCCGCTGGCAATCCAGTGCTCGGGTTGATCGGCTTTATCGCGCCATCGGCACACACGCCCGATATGACGGCGAAGATTTTTGATCGCATTTTCAATGATGTTTGTGCTCAGAAATGTGGTGTTGAG